>JASHQL010000160.1 GCA_030039155.1 Streptosporangiaceae bacterium
AGTACCAGACCAGCGAACTGCTGATCGGCGCGCTGCTGGCCGGGTACCGGGTCGCCGAGGTCCCCACCGTCATGCGCCGCCGCCTGTCCGGCGAATCGAAGAAAGGCCGCAACCTGGCCTACGGGCTCCGCTACGCCCGCGTCATCGCCCACACCTACCACCGCGAACACGCCACCGCACGCCACCGCGGCAAAACCAGCGCAAGCTAGCCGGGCCAAGACCGCCGCAGGCTAGCCGGGCCAAGACCGACGCGAGCTACGCGGGTGCCGCGGCCGAGGCCTGCCGCCACAGCCGGCGCTGGCCCGGCCTTGCGTCCTCGGTCGCTGGCTGCGGCTCACGGCCGAAGATGACCAGCGCCACCGTCATGCAGACCAGCGGCACCGCAGGCAGCGCGTACCGGTAGTTGTACTGGTTCTCCGCGATCGGCAGCACCAGGACGACCACGGCGCAGACCCACAACAGCAGTGCCGGGCTCATGCTGCGCCGGTAGATCAGCCCGCCGAGGCCGGCCAGGAAGGCGAGCGCGAACAGGATGCCGGGCAGGAACACGATCTTGTCGTACACCGTCAGGTAGCCGGCCGCCGGATTCGTCACCCTGGTGCCCAGGTGCGTGCCGAGGTCCGCGGTCAGGCCGTCTGTGCTGCCCAGGTAGGCACGCAGCGCGTTGGTCTCGTAGCCCGCCCTGCCCGCCACCACGCCGTCGGTGTGCGGCTGGCTGACTGGCCAGCGCCAGGTCGTGTCGGTGTCTAGGAACGTCTGCGCGATGCCTTCGGCGACCACCTTGGCGTAGCCAGCTGGCTGCGCCTCGATGGCACGGATCGCGAACTGCTGGGCCAGCTTGTTCTTGGCCGGGGTGAACGCCGCGTTGTAGGACTCATAGCCAGACTTCGGCCGCGGCTGCCACGGCCAGTCCCGCCTGGCCCAGAGCATGGTCTGCGGCGTCTGCTGCCGCTGCAGCGTGCTCCACGAGTCTGGGTTCGGCCGGAGCAGGCCAGGATGACCAGGGTTGCGGCTCGGGCACAGCGCCTTCAGGTCGGCCGGCGGCTTGATGACCTTGCAGTTGGCGAACGAGGTGGTCCGCGCCCACAGGAACAGGCCGCTGCTGTTGGTCAGGTTCAGCACCCCGTAGCTGGCCGCGAACCAGGCCACGTAGCCGGCCACCGGGATCAGGCCGGCCAGCAGCGCGGCGCCCGCCTTGGTCCAGCCGGTCCGCCTGACCAGCAGGTACAGCGCGACCAGCACGATCAGCGGCAGCGCGGTCGGCCGGACGACGGCGGACAGGCCCATCAGCAGCCCGGCAGTGGCCGACCTGAGATAGGACGGGTGCTGGCGGGACAGCAGCACCGCCAGTGCGATGATCATCAGCAGCGTGGCCAGCGTGTCCGCCATGATGGCGTGCTCGACCAGCAGCTCGCGCGAGTCGAACAGCACCGGCGCGGCAGCGAGCGTGCTGGCCCAGGCAGGGACCCGCTGGCGGCGCAGCACCGCGTACACGATGACCGCGATGACCAGGCCCATCACATGCTGGACGCCGGCGATCAGGGCCAGCGAGTGGAACGGCTCGAGCAGCCGCAGGAAGAACGGGTAGCCGTTGGTGTTGTCAGGGTCCGGCACGGACTTGGTCGCGTCCGACAGGTAGAAGTACGAGTCGAGCCTGATCAGCAGGGCAGGCCGGTACCCGAGCATGACCACGACGCGAACCAGGGCGGCAAGCCCGAGCGCCACGGTGAACAGCAGGTTCCGCCGGACGAGCGCGGTCAGCCAGCTGACGCCACGCCGCCACGGCCAGGCCGTGAGCGGCCGCACGCCGCCATCGGCGGCTGCAGGCGGGCCGGCTACCTCCTCGGCCGGCGGTTGCCGCGCGCAAGGTACCGCTGCCGGCGGGCTGTCCGCCGCGATCGGCGGCGCGCTGCCCTCGGCGGGGTCCATACCTGACCCGTTCTGCACCTGCACTGACCAGTGCCTCCTGGTGGGATGGCTGACTGTAGGACTGAACCAGCACCGACCGCAACAACTACTGACTATTCGCCCGGCGTGCATTGCCGTGAGTGCTCGCATGCTCACGGTAGGTTACGAGATCGGGCCGGGCTCGGGCGGCGGAATGAGCACGACAGCCGGCCGGCCGGCGCCGCGGCCGCTGCGCTACGACGGCAATTGCCGGACGTTGTCCCAGATCCAGAGGCCGCCGCTGCGGGTTGGCGAGGCGCCAAGGGCAATGGTCAGCCAGTGCCTGGCATAGCCGGGATTGCGGCCGCCGCCGGTCATGATCACGTTCGTGACGCCGGCCTTGCGCAGTGCCGCCCTGAACCACTTGACCGTGGCCGGGTCTGGCAGCGGCGGCAGCGCCAGGTACCCATGCGGGATGGCCGAGGTGGTGAGGGCCGTCATCGTGCCCTCGAGCGTGCCCGGCGTGAAGCCGTGGTCGGCGTTCCCGTTCGGCAGCGCCGCGATGCCGCGGCCGCCGACGATCCTGAACCGCAGCCTGGCCTCCGCCTGCCAGACCAGCGAATGGTCGATGTAAGAGGAAGGGAACGGGTAGAGCAGCACCACCGAGGAGCTGGACAGGCCCGCCTCAACCCTGGTCATCGCGGCCGGGGCGGCGACGCTCCTGGTGCTGAACGGCAGCGGCCAGGACAGCAGCCAGGGCACCGCGAGCGCGATGCCGAGCACGGCGGCGACGCCGATCCGCAGCGCCGCCTTGCCGTCGGCCTGCCCGAGCACCCGGCCGAGCACCGCACCGACTCGCTCGCCGGTGCCGGCCGGCCAGAGCTTGTCGATCAGCAGGGCCGCGATGACCGCGACGAAGAAGGTCGTCGCCGCCGAGAAGTTGGCCGGGGTGATGTTCTTGAGCACCGGCAGGTTGTGGAACAAGGCCCAGGCCTGCGGCACCCAGGACGGCTGGCCGCCCGCAGCGAGCGGGAACGGCCTGGCGCCAAGCGACAGCCAGGCAGCGACGGCCAGCAGGATCGCGGCGGAGTAGACCACCGGCCTGCGCACCGCGAACAGCGCGATCAGCACCGCGATCAGCGCGACGAAGCCCAGGTAGGCGCCGAGCGTGCCGCCAGGGCCCAGGTAGCCGGTGACCGCCAGGTTCGTCTGCTTGATCGGGAGCAGCAGCTCCTTGAGCCCGTTCTCCTTCAGCACCTGCCAGTCGACGCCGCTGATGTGGTCGGGGCCCTTCAGCGTGTACCACAGCGGGTAGGCAAGCAGCAGCACGCCGACCCCTGCGGCCACCGCGAGGCCGCGCACCGCGAACGGCAGCCGGGCCGCCAGCAGGCCGCGCTGCCGCAGCCCGAGCACCAGCGCGATCGGCACCGCGGTGCCGAGCATGATCGCGGTGATCGTGAGGACCTCCACGCCGATGAAGAACTGCACGCTGATCAGCAGGCCGAGCAGCAGGCCCCAGCGCCAGGCCCGGCCCCGCTGGGTGACCGCCAGCTCGTAGCAGCACAGGAAGATCAGCGGCACCAGCGCCAGGAACGTGACCTGCAGGTGATTGAAGGCCTCGTTGCGCATGACGAACGGGGAAAAGCCGAACAGCAGGCCGCCGGCGAACGCGGCCGGCCTGGCCAGGTCAAGACCGCGGCGCAGGCAGCCGTAGCCGGACAGCGCGGTCAGCGCCGGCGCAAGCGTGAGCGCCACGTTCAGCGAGGCGACCGGGCCGAACAGCCAGCTCACCGGCGCCAGCAGGAGGCCAAGCGCGATGATGCTGGTGTTGTTGAGCAGGTTCAGCCCGGTCGGCGCGTGCTGCCAGCCGGTGTGGAACAGGCTCTGCCCGTGGCTGATCGCGTAGGCGGGCCACTCCATGAACCAGGCGATCGAGGACGGGTCGCCGCAGCCGCAGACCATGGTGGAAGACGGATGCCCGGTCCAGACGTGCCACCACATGCCCACGCCGAGCGCGAGGTAGATCACCCCCGCGATCAGCCAGCCAGGCAGCACGCGCCGGCCGACCTGACCGGCCTGGACATCGGTGCCGGCCTCGTGCACCGCCTCTTTTTCGGGAACGACGGCGTTCGCGGCGCTGTCCTGACCAGCGGCATCCAGCTCCGGGCCAGTGCTGCCACTCACCGAAGCCACCCCCGCATCGCCGATGTCACTGCCCGCTGCGCCGGTACAGCGTGCCGTCAACGTAGTGCACGACGGGGGTGAAGCGCGCGTTGAAGAAGGCATGCAGGGCAGCGGTCCACGGCATCCGGTGCGCCTCCCGGCCGCTCAGCCAGACGTACTGGGCATGCGCGAACGAGTTGTGCCAGATCGCCACCAGGGCCGGGAACTTGGCCGCCCCGGTGGCCGGGTCCCGGCCGTTCGCGTATCCGTAGTCGGTGCCGATGGAGTCGACCAGCAGCGGGCAGCCGGGCACGCTGGACACGAACCGGTTCGCCATCAGCGTCACCGAGGCGTCGTCGGTGACCATGCAGGCGCCCGCTGGAACGATCTTGTCGATGACCTTGAGCTGGGCCGGCGGCACGACCGGGAACGGCGCGGTCTGCTCCCAGCGGGCCAGGTCCACGGTGGCAACCAGGCCGACGGCGGCAACCAGCACCGCGAGCATGCCGGTCAGCCCGCGCCAGGTCCCGATCCCGGCAGCCGCGCCAGCCTCGGCCGGCGTCACGGCTGCGATGACCGAGGCGACGGCAAGCCCGACCGAGACGGCCAGGAACGGGGTGAGGAACGCGCTGAAGTGGTAGTGGAACTGGCTCGGCACCAGGAACATCACCACGACGGCCAGCGACGCCCCGGCGGCGAACAGGTCGAGCGCGGGCACCCTGAGCTTGCCGCTGCGCAGCATCGGGACGATCAGCCCGGCCGCCACCACCAGCACGATCACCAGGGTGACTGCCGCGATCATCGCGTGCGAGAGCGTGACCTGCACCAGCCCGGTCATCTGCTGCAGCCGGTACCAGACCGGCACCGGCACCGCCCCGGCCCTTGAGCCGATCTGCGCGGTCACCAGCCCGCGGTACAGGCCCTTGGGCGCCAGCACGGCAAACGGCAGGATCGGCAGCACGAAGCCGATCGCGGCGAAGATCGCGAACCTGGCCAGCCGGCGGGACTGTACAGCCCTGGCGGGACGACCCCCCTGGACCACCCCGCGCCAAGGCAGCAGCAGCACGCCAAGCACCAGCACCGGGGCGATCGCCCAGATCTCCACCACGCCGGCTAGGCCGAACGCGAGCCCGCCCCAGGCCAGCCGCCGCTTGCTGCTGGTCAGCTTGTCCTGCTCGAACAGTGCCAGCAGGCCGAGCAGGCAGAACAGCACCAGCCAGGCCTCCACCAGCACGGTGTGCGCGGCCCGCAGGCTGTCCGGGTACAGGGCCGAGATCGCGCAGGTGATCATCACGGCCAGCAGGCCGCGGTGCCTGACCAGCATCCCGGCCAGCGCGGTGCCCGCGGCGCTGGCCGCGGCGGTCAGGATGCGCCCGCTTGCCATCCCCCACGCGGTCCCGGTCACCTTGCTGAGCAGCGCCGACGGCAGCATCAGGTAGGTGATCCCTGGCGGCTGCACGATCAGGAAGTCCTTGTACGGCAGCGCTCCGTTGACCAGCCTGACCGCACTGCCGAAGTACGGCCCGTCGTCGTACTCGGTCACGCTGAGCAGGAATCCGGGCCTGGTCAGCTGGTACAGCCTGAGCGCCAGCGCGATCACCGTGCTGACGATGATCACCACGTTCACCGGGGTGAGCTCGATCCGGCGGTACCAGGGCGCGCGGGCCCGTGCTGCGGCGCCGCCTGCTGCAGCCTCCGGGCTGACTGCGGCTTCGCTGACGGTGGAGTCGCTCAATGCTGGCTACCTCTTGCGGGGGCGCGGGCTCCGGGGGGTCAAGGGGTCGTCCCGCCAGGGCACGCCCGGTGGCGAAGACCGGCCAAATGGTATCAGCCGCCCCGGTCAGGCTAGACCAGAGCGAACTTCTCGGCAGGCATTCTTGCAGGCAGAACGGGTTATGCCGGGGAAGCTCGATCATCGAGTGGCTTCATGCGATCATCCCGGTATGCGATGGCCCGCGGAGATCACGAAGGGCACGCGCTGGTACCGCAGCAGCGCGTCAAGCTGGATCAGGTCGGCGGCCTTAGTCGGCTCGGCGGTGGTGCTCGGGCTGGTCGTGGTGCTGCCTGGCCCGCGGCTGGCCGGCCAGCACCTGGTCAACGACCGGCCGGCCGGCCTCTGGATCCTCGGCGTCGCGGTGCTGGCGGCGGCCGGCGTCTCGGTGCTCCAGCTCAGGTCGGGCATCGGGCTGTCCGGCGACGGCGTCGTGGTGCGCACCGCTTACGGCATCAGCTACCGGGCGCCGTGGGCCGATATTGATCATTTCGCGCTGGCCAGGGAGCACGAGACCCAGCCGCGCTACCAGTTGCGGCCGCTGGTGGTCTACCGGGCCGGCCGGGCCAGGTCGACCATCGGCTGCGACTTCGGCCGCAGCGCCAGCGGCAGGCAGCAGGCGCGCAAGATGGTCGCGGCCATGGAATCGGCCAGGGTGCTGCGCCAGGCACAGCACGCCGCGGTCCCGCCGCCCGCCCCGCAGCCAAGCACGCCTGCAACGGCCGTCTAGCGATCTTCGCGAACCACATGGGCCGGATTACCTACAGCGGGCTGTAGGCAATCCGGCCCATGTGAGCTGCCAGCGCGGCTCAGCACTCGATGACGTTGACCGCGAGGCCGCCGCGCGCGGTCTCCTTGTACTTGATCTTCATGTCCGCGCCGGTCTCCCGCATGGTCTTGATCGCCTTGTCCAGCGAGACCTTGTGCTGGCCGTCGCCGCGCACCGCCATCCTGGCCGCGGCGATCGCCTTCACCGAGGCGATCGCGTTCCGCTCGATGCACGGGATCTGCACCAGGCCGCCGACCGGGTCGCAGGTCAGCCCGAGGTTGTGCTCCACCCCGATCTCGGCCGCGTTCTCCACCTGCTCGGGATTGCCGCCGATCACCTCGGCCAGCCCGGCGGCGGCCATCGAGCAGGCCGAGCCGACCTCGCCCTGGCAGCCGACCTCGGCGCCGGAGATGGACGCGTTCTCCTTGAA
>JASHQL010000161.1 GCA_030039155.1 Streptosporangiaceae bacterium
AGACCTCCACCACGCCGGGGACTTCCGGCTGCCAGGCACGGACCCGCGTGTCGCCGGCCACGCAAAAATCCTACAAGACTGGCGCCCGGCGACCGTGTTCGATCGGCGGCATGGACTCAGACACTGGGCCGGTCCGGTTCGACACCAAGATCGCGGTTCTGCTGCGCGACGACCTGGAAGTGTGGCAACAGCTGAACGTCACCTCGTTCCTGGTCAGCGGGATCGGGCCGCGGAGCCCGGAAGTGATCGGCGAGCCCTACGCCGACGCGGACGGGACGCAGTACCTGCCGATGTTCCGTCAGCCGGTCCTCATCTTCGAAGGAGGCAAGGAGACCCTGGCCAGATCCCACGAGCGCGCCGTCAGTTGGGGCATCGCCCTGTCGGTCTTTACCGCGGATCTCTTCACGACCGGCAACGACCGGGACAACAGGGCCGCTGTGCGCGCTGTGAGCCGGGCGAATCTCGATCTTGTCGGCATGGCAGTGTACGGCCCGCGCACCGCCGTCGACAAGATCGTCAAAGGCGCGCGGATGCACCCGTAGGCAAGCGGATGCATCTGCATGGCCTACGGTCAGGGGGCGGCGGCGCTCAGCCACCGCTGCGCCGCCAGGCCCGCAGTGCTACTGAGAGGTGGCGAGCCATTCTGGCTCTGGGCGCGGCACCGACTGAAGCAGCGCCGCGGTGTAGGGGTCGCGGGGGTTGCTGAGAACCTCCTCGGTCGGGCCTGACTCGACGACCTTGCCGCGGTGCATGACGTAAATGCGCTCGGTGACCTGGCGGACGATGGACAGGTCGTGGGTGATGAACAGGTAGCCGAGACCGCGCTCTGACCGCAGGTTGCTCAGCAAATTGAGGATCTGCGCCTGCACGGACATGTCGAGCGCCGAGACCGGCTCGTCGCAGACCAGGACCCGCGGCTTGGCTGCGAGCACCCGCGCGATTGCGACGCGCTGCCGCTCGCCGCCGGACAGCGCGACTGGCTTGCGCGCCGCATAGTCGGCGGGAAGGCCGACCGAACGGAGGAGATCACCTACCTCGGCGTTGCGGTCCCTGATCGCCGGCTCCCCGATGGCGATTGCCTCACGCAGGATCGACCCGACGCTGCGCATCGGATTCAGGCTGGAATACGGATCCTGGAAGACGATCTGGATGGTGCTGCGGAGCTTACGGCGGTCTCGCTCGGTCAGCTTCGCCCAGTTGTTTGCCGGGATGCCGTCGATCGTGAACTGTCCGCTGGTTGCCTGCTCAAGGCCGACGAGGATGCGAGCCAGCGTGGTCTTGCCTGAGCCGGACTCGCCGACGATGCCGACACTCTCATGCTCAGCCACTTCGATCGAGACGCCGTCGAGCGCGGTGACGCTCCGGCGGCCGGTCTGGAAGACCTTGCGGGCGTCCTTGACCCGGATCAGCGCGGTCTCCGCCACGTCCGCTGAACTGGGCGTGCCGTCCTCTTGCTCACCCTGCTGCCGCAGGGCGGCCATCTCCGCGCGGATGTCCGTCACCCGGACGCAAGCGGTCAGGCGGCCCGGCGCGACTTCGGCGAGGGGCGGGGACTTCGCGGTGCAGACGGGCGCGGCCCACCGGCAGCGGGGGGCGAAGGTGCACGATCCGGCGACGTCGTCCGGGGCCGGCACCGAGCCTGGGATCGTGACCAGTTCGCCGGTGCGCCGCTCGGCCGAGGGCTCAGAAAGCAGCAGCCCGAGGGTGTATGGGTGCAAGGGCTCGGCGTCAAGCTCGGCCGAGCTGCCCACCTCGATCAGCGAGCCGGCGTAGAGCACGAAGACGCGATCGCACACCGCGAACGCGACGCGCAGGTCGTGCGTGATCAGGATGAGGCTCATCCCGCGCGCTTCCTGGATGCCCTTGATCAGTGCCAGGACGTCCCGCTGCGTGGTGACGTCGAGCGCGGTGGTGGGCTCGTCGGCGATCAGGACACGCGGGTCGCGGGCCAGGGCTGCGGCGATGCCGACCCGCTGGCGCATGCCGCCAGAGAGCTGGAACGGGTAGCGGCCGGCGACCGACGCGTCGCGGATGCCCACCTCCGCGAGCCGGCGGATCACCTCGGCGCGGCGGGCGTCACGGCCGAGCCGCGGCTCCTTCGGCAGCGACTCGGCAATGATCTTCCCGCAGCTCAGTACCGGGTTCAGCATCGTGAACGGGTCCTGCAAGATCAGGCCGATCTCGCTGCCACGGGTTGCCTGGCGGTCCCGCTCGCTGAGCTCGAGCAGGTTGCGGCCCCGGTAGCGGACCTGGCCGCTGGCCTGCAGGGCAGGCGGGAGCAGGCCCATGATCGCGCGGGCCGTCATCGACTTGCCGCTGCCTGACTCGCCGACGATGCCGATCGTCTCGCCAGCGGCAAGCGCGAGGTCAACGGCAGTGACGATGGTGTCCCGGCGGTCCCTGGCTGCCCGTTCGATCCTGAGCCCGGTCACCTCGAGCACCGGGGCCGTGGCCGCGTCCTGGCTGACGGCGGGCAGCGATTCGGGCATCAACGGACGGCGCCCCGGCTGGTGAGCTGCTCGTACAGCCAGTCACCGATCAGGTTCATCGCGATCGCCGTCAGCACGATCATCACGCCGGGGGCGATGGTTGCCAGCGGGTTGGTAAACAGCAGGGCCTCATTCTGTGACAGCATCAGCCCCCAGTCGGGCGTACCCGGCGGCAGGCCGAGGCCGAGGAACTCAAGGCCCGCGAGCGTGACCAGCGAGCCGGCGAACACCAGGCAGGTGTTCGCAACGGCAACCGGGGAGACGTTCGGCCAGACATGGAACAGCATGATCTTCCACCGGGGCACGCCGAGGGTCTTGGCAGCCTCCACATACGGGCGCGGCATCTGCTCCAGCGTCGCGCCGCGGATCACCCTGGTGTCGAACGGCACGGTGAGCACGATGAGGACCGCGACCGCCAGCCAGTAGCTACTGCCGACCGTCCCGGCCACCACCACCAGGATGACCAGCGCCGGGAGTGACCACATGAAGTCCACCCAGCGCATGATCAGCGAGTCGGCCAGTCCGCCGCGATACCCGGCGAACAGCCCGAGCAGGTTGCCCAGGAGGAAAGAGGCGGCAGCGATCACCAGCGGCCCGAAGAACGCGGTGCGCGCCCCGGCGATGACCCGGGAGAACACATCCCGGCCGAGTGCATCGGTACCGAGCCAGTGCGCGCCGGACGGCGGGGCTGTCACGATCGCCAGGTGCTGGGTGGCGGGGTTCTGCGGTGCCAGCAGCGCACCGAAGATCGCCATCACGAGCACTCCGGCCATGATCACGAACGAGAGCCAGATCACCGGGGACCGCAGGCGCCGACGGGCCCGCCTGCCGGGCTGGGCCAGTTCTTCTGGCAGCACCAATGCCGAGCTTGCGGTCATGACGATCGCTCCCCAACCCGGATGCGCGGATCGACGACCATGTAGATCACGTCTGCGAGCAGGTTGGCCACGACGATCACGACGGCGAACAGCAGCACCACGCCCTGCAGCACCGGGAGATCCTTCGACGTCGCAGCCGTGACCAGCAGTGAGCCGAGTCCTGGCAGCGAGAAGGCGACTTCGACCAGGACGACGCCGACGATCAGGGACGACAAGATGACGCCGCTGATCGTGATCACCGGGATGAGCGCATTGCGGAGCAGGTAGACGAACAGCACCCGGCTCCTGGACAGGCCGCGCGCCCGCGCGAACACCACGTAGTCCTGGTCGAGGGTGCCGATCATGGCCGCCCTGGTGTGCCGCACCACGTAGGCCACGGTCGTCACGGCGAGCGCGAGTGCGGGAAGCGTCAGGTGCCACAGCTCATTGAAGAAACCTGAGCCCACGCCGTATGCAGGAAACCAGCGGACCCGGATGGCGAAGACATACAGCAGCGCCACCGCCGCCACGAACGCCGGGGTCGACAGGCCGAGCATGACCGCGCCGGTGATGCCCCGGTCGACGACGTTGCCGCGGCCAAGAGCCGACGCCACGCCGAGGCCGATCCCGAAGACCATCGTGAGGATGAAGGAGTAGATCCCGAGGAACAGGGTCAGCGGCAGCCGGGCCGTGATCTCGCTGGTCACCGACAGGGAGGTCTGGATGGAGGTGCCGAAGCGCAACTGCACGGCCTGGCGCGCCCAGAGCCAGTACTGCTCCAGGAACGGCTTGTTCAGGTGGTACTCCCTGGTCAGCGCCCGCACCGTCGCAGCGGTGTGCGGTCTGGCTCCCAGCAGGATGTCAATGAGATTGCCCGGTGAGATGTACAGCAGCGAGAACGTGACGAACGAGATCGCCACGAGCAGCACAGCCAGGACGACAAGCCGCCGCAGGATGAAGACGAGCATTCCCCGGCCGGTCAAGCGTCCGCCACCTCCTCGTCACCGAGCCAGAGGGGCAGCGCGCCCCTCTGGCCCTGATTGAAATCCCCGCGTTGCGAGTCAGCTCTTGCTGACCCCCAGCAGCCAGGGACCGAGGTCGTAGTAGTAGCCGTTGAACTCGGGCCACTTATAGCCGCTTGCGAGCGCCATGGTGGCATCTTCGTTGAAGAGCGGAATGAACGGAGCAGCCTGCGCGTACGCCGTGTCGATCTGCCCGTAGATCTTGAGCCGGGCGGCGTTGTTGGTGGTCGCGAATCCCTCAGCGATCAGCTTGTCCATCGACGCAGGGGCCCAGTTCATGACGTTCCAGTTGCCCGCGCTGATGTTGGAGCTGCCCATGCAGAACTCGAAGGCCTCGCCAGGGTCGCGGGAGACCGCGCCGTTGTAGGTGAAGTTGGCGAGGATGCCCTGGCGGTCGGCTGCGGTCAGGTTCGCCGTCTGCGCGTCGGCCGTCATCACGTCGAGCTTGAGGTGTATCCCGATCGCGCCAAGCTCGGCCTCGATGGCCTGGCTCACATTCGGATAGGAACCAGCGCTCTCGACGCTGATCGTCGCGTTGACGCCGTGCGGATACGGCGAGGCCGCCATCTCGGCCTTGGCCTTCGCGAGGTTGTAATGGTAGGTCGGGACCGTCTTCAGCACGCTGGCGACCTGAGCCGGGGAGCCGATGTTCTCCAGCAGGCCGGCCGTCAGGAACTGGTACACCGGATCTGCGTAGCCGCCCCAGGCAGCGATCAGGGCCGTGCGGTCCAGTGCGTAGGCCACCGCCAGCCGCACGTGCACGTTGTTCCACGGCTTCTGCAGCACGTTCATGAAGAAGCCGCCCTGCACCGCGTAACTCGGGACGCTGGTCAGGCTCACGCCGGCGGTCGAGGCAAAGGCCTTGTTGTCAATCGGGAAGGCGAGATCGATCTCACCGTCACGGAACGCCAGCGCCTCGCTCGTCTCGCTGGAGAAGAACTGCGCCGAGACCTTCTTGATGGGGACGGTCCCGCGCCAGTAGTGCGGGTTCGCCTTCAGCGTGGCGCCGGTCGTCCCGTTGAAATTGGTGATCACCCACGGGCCCGTGCCCATGACGCCCGTGCCGGGCTGCCCGAACGTGGACTTGTGCGCCTCGAAGAACTTCTTCTCGAAGATGCCCAGGTTGTCGCCGGCCGGCACGACCGCCCACGCCGCATCCGGCTGGGTCAGGGTCACCGTGACGGTTTCCGGGCCGGTCGCGGTGATGCTCTTCAGCGTCGTCGGGAAGTTGTAGGCGTCGAGCGAGCCTGTTGACCGGTAGTAGTTCAGCGAGAACGCGACATCGGTGGCGGTCAGCGTGTCGCCGTCGGAGAACTTGACCCCATGACGGATGTTGTAGACGTAGGTGGTGGGGCTCGTCTGCTTCCACGACTGGGCGAGCCACGGAACCAGCTTGCCGGACTTCTCCGCGATCAGCAGCGGCTCCAGCGCCAGGCCGCCGAGCTGATAGCCGATGTTGCTCTTGGCGTAGTTCAGCGTCGAGACTGCCGGATCGAATCCGACGGTGAAGTTCGAGATCGTGCCTGACGCCGAGCTGCCGGAGTTGTTGCTGGTCGAGCAGGCAGCGAGCGCGCCACCGATGAGCAGGGCACCGGCCGCCGACAGCGAAGCAAATCTTGAGAACGCCCGCTTCGAATTGGGTAGCATCCCACAAACCCTTTCTGGCGTGAACATATCGGTCGTTAGCCGCTAGAGAGGGCCACGCTCCCGGCCTGGGATCCAGGACTTTCTGACATGCGTGACCGCGGAGCCGTGCAGCGAACTCAGCCGCAACGCTCTGCGGTGATCCCACATCAGGCGGACAGCACTATGGAGCACGTTGACCTGCCATTCAGGCAGACAGGTGATATGTCGATACCTAAGGCGTCTTATATTACTCTGCGCGTTAGGGGTGTCAAGGGTCTGGCCGACTGGTGAAGTCAGCGACCGCGGGGTCACCGCCAGACCTCTGACGAGCGCGTTCGTCTTGGCACGCGGTGCCCGGAGGTGCGCTGCGCGCAGCCGGGAGTCGCCGGTGCGAAGGCCGGGCGAGTGATCAGCTGGCTGCGCCGTATCCCTGGCGGGTTACGGCTTGTCGGCTCCCGGCTCGTCCTTGCCGGCCCAGATTCCCCTCGCATGCTGGAGATGCCGGTCCATGATCGCCGCGGCATCGTCGGCGCGGCCACCGATGATCGCATCGAGGAGAGCGGCGTGCTCGTGCGTTGACTGGGTGAGGCTGTCGGTGCCCGCGACGCGGTCGAGGCCGTATAGCCGGCTCTGGTCCCGCAGCGAGCCCGCGACCTGGATGAGCCGCTGGTTCTTCAGATGGCCCAGGATGCCGAGGTGGAAGTCGCGATCGCTGTCCAGGAACCCCACCCAGTCGCCGACCGCGGCGTACTTCTCGGTGGCCTTGGCCAGTTCCCGCAGATCACTGGCCTGGTCGAGGAGCTGGCGCTCCGCAAGCATGCGCACGGCACCGACCTCAATGATCTTCCGGAACTCGACGATCTCGTTGAGCTCGTGCTCAGTCATCTCCCTGACCCGGAACCCGCGGTTGCGGGCGAGCTCTACCAGGTGTTCCCTGGCGAGCTCGAGAACCGCCTCCCTGACCGGGGTGACAGACACTCCCAGCTCGCTTGCCACCGCACCAAGCGCGTACAACTGGCCCGGCCGCATTGCCCCGGAGATAATCCGGGCGCGGATGACACGCTGCGCCTGGTCCCGCAGGCTGGAAGCCTGGAGCTTGATGCCGCCGGAAATCAACTCGGCGGTCGACTCTTGGCCTCTCACGCGGCCAGCCTCCCTGATCATGGCTCGTCCGCCTTATGTTCTCACAGCGCCGACCAAGGCTTGACGCGATATACGTTACCTCTTAAGGTATTATACATAACATTTGCCGACCCTGGGGGGGTCCTGGGGGGTCGTCCCCCAGGGCTGTGGAGGTGACGTGACAGCGGCTGACCCGCAGCTGGCGGCAGATGCACTCGCTCTCCACTCAAGCACCATCGTCATCGACGGCACCTGCCCAGGCGAGCACTGGAGCGAGGCTTTCTCTTCCTGGGTTGCGGGTGGCGCGAGCGCCTGCGTGGTGAGCGTCGCCGCGTGGGAGAGCTGCCGGGAAACCATGGGCCTGATTGCCGAGGCCTACCGGACAGTGCGCGAACACGACAGCCTCTGCCTGGCCACCGATACCGCGGGCATCCGTGCCGCGAAGCGGGACGGCAAGCTTGCCGCAGTCTTGCACTTCCAGGGGACGCACCCGTTCGAGTACGACCTGGGCCTGGCCGAGGTTTACTGGCGGCTCGGTGTCCGTATCGTCCAGCTTGCCTACAACGTGCGCAGCCCGGCCGCTGACGGGTGCGAGGAGCCTGGCAACGCGAGCCTCAGCCGGTTCGGCCGCCAGCTGGTGGCAGAGCTGAACCGGCTCGGCATCGTGGTGGACGTCTCGCACACCGGGCACGCGTCGAGCATGGACGCGGCCGAGAGATCCACGGCCCCGTGCATCGCCTCGCATTCCAACGCGGCCGCGCTGCATGCCAGCCCGCGCAACCTGCAGGACGATCTCATCCGGGCCATCGCGGCCACCGGTGGCGTCATCGGCATCAACGGGTACCCGGCGTTCGTCGCGGACAGTGACAAGCCAACGATGGACCAGTTCATCGACCACATGGCCTACATTGCCGAGCTGGTCGGGTCGGCGCACGTCGGCATCGGGCTGGACTACACCACCCGCAATCCGCCGATGGCCGAATACGAGCAGCTCGTGGCCGACGGCCACTGGTCGCCGGAGAACTATCCGCCGCCGCCTTGGCACTATCCGGACGGCCTGGAAGATGCCTCGGGGCTGCCGAAACTGACGCAGCGGCTGGTCGAGCGCGGGTTCGGCGAGCAGGACGTCCGCGGGATCCTCGGGGAGAACTGGCTGCGCGTTTTCGACGCAGTGTGGACGTGAGGATCAGCCCGCGATGACCGAGACGACGTCCGGGCGGCTGGACGAGGTCGCGCCGCAGTTCGCCGCGTTGCTTCGTCAGCCGGCGAAGCTGAGTCCGGCGCAGTTTGCCGTTCCCGATATCAGGGTCGTGGCGGTGCTGGTGCCGATGCGGGACGGCGTGCGGCTGGCGACGGACCTGTACCTGCCGCCCCGGTTGCCGGCCCCGGCGGTCGTCATGCGGACGCCGTACGAGCGGGACCAGGACGCGAACGTCGGCGCGTTCATGTCGCTGGCGCGGCGCGGGTTCGTGATCGTCTCGCAGGACTGCCGGGGTACCGGCGGCAGCGAGCCGGACTTCTGGGACTACTACCTCCGCGAGCCCGAGGACGGCTACGACCTGATCGAGTGGATCACTCAGCAGGACTGGTACGACGGCTTCATCGGCTCCACCGGCGGTTCGTATGTCGGGCAGACCCAATGGCAGATGGCCATGCACCCGGCGATGTCGGCGATCGTGCCGGAAGTCAGCGGCCTCGGCGTGGGCATCAACACCGTCCACCTGCACATGTTCGTCAACGCGTACGCCAGGTCCATGGGCCACGGTGACGACATCCTCGACGTCTCGTATGAGGACCTGGAGGGCCTGATGCTCGACGAGACGCTCGCCACCGGCTACTTCAACGAGCCCTTGGTCAAGCCGCTGCCGGCGACGCTGCTGCAGCGACTGCCCGAGCTGGCCGGCCTGCCGCCGGTCGAGGCGCAGCAGCGGCTGTGGGCGCACTACTGCTCGCTGACCTGCGCGGGCCGGACCGAGCTGGTCAGGGAGATCACCGGCGCGCGGAACGTGACGATCGTCGAGGTCGAGTCACTCTCGGAGCATCTCGGCCCCACCGTCTCGCACGACCGGCACACGCTGCCGCACACCCAGATGGCGGAGCTAGCCGGGGCGCTGCACGCGCCGGCGCTGCTGGTGAGCGGCTGGTACGACTGGGGGCTCAACGACCTGTTCGCCACCTGGGAGCTGCTGCAGCGGGCGGCGCCTGCGTCAGTGCGCGACCGCAGCAGGATGCTGATCGCGCCGAGTTCGCACGGCACGCCGGGCTACCACGAGGGCCGCGAAGGGCATCCGGAGCTTGACCGGCCGTACCGGACCGCGGGGATCACCGAGGTGCTGGCGCGCTGGTATGCGGCGGTGCGTGATGACGAGCTGGAGTCGTGGCCGCGGGTGATCTATTACCTGATGGGCGCGAACGAGTGGCGGGCTGCTGATTCGTGGCCGGTCGCCGAGGCCGCGCCGGCCAGGTTCTACCTGGGCGCTGGCGGGACGCTGACCAGCCACGAGCCACAGCAGCCGGCCGACCCGGACACCTACAGCTACGATCCGGCGGACCCGACGCCGACGCTGGGCGGCAGCATCGTGTCGTATGTGTATCCGCCGGGCAGCGTGGATGTCAGCGGGGTGCAGGACCGGCCCGATGTGCTCACCTACACCACGGCGCCGCTGGAGGCGGATCTGGATGTGGCCGGGCCGCTGCGGATGGTGCTGTACGCCAGTTCGAGCGCTGTGGACACCGATTTCGTCGCGCGGCTGTCGGATGTGTTCCCTGACGGGCGGGCGATCCAGCTGCAGTCAGGCGCGCTGCGGGCGCGGTACCGCGA
>JASHQL010000162.1 GCA_030039155.1 Streptosporangiaceae bacterium
ATCGTGCTGATCATTGGCGTGGTGGTCTGGGCACCGTGGAAGTCGAGTTCGGTGGCGGCGCCCACCGGGCTGAAGGTCGGCGCGACGACCGCGAACTCGCTGCAGGTCTCCTGGACGAGGCCGGCCACCGCGCCGGGCAAGTATGACGTGCTGAGGGACGGGAAGTACATCGGCCACATCGCCGGTACAGACACCGAGTTCACCGATTCCGGGCTGAGCCCGGCGACCAGCTACAGGTTCCAGCTCGTCGCGGTGAAGGCCGGCGTCTCATCGCCCAGGTCGACCGCCATCCAGGCCACGACCGTGACACCGCCGGTGAGCGACGCGGTGCTGAACGGGCCATACAACGTCAACTACAAGGTCATCCAGGCCGACCCGCACGACCCGATCTTCCAGCACAAGGGCCAGACCTGGACCGACCAGTGGACGATTACGCCGTGCACGGCGGCCGGGTGCAAGACCGCCAAGCTGGCCGGCAATCTGCACGGCTTTAAGTTCACCACCACGCTGTACAAGATCAAGGACGCGAAGTGGCCGTGGTTCGGCCAGGTCAACACCTCGTTCGAGGTCTGCGGCCATGCCAAGAACGCGCCCGCGGTAGCCGCCACGATCTCGATCCTGATGCGGCTCACCCAGGCGCGGCCGAACGGCACCGCGTGGCAGGCCAGCACCTGGACCGGCGTCGTCAAGGTCGTGCAGCGGCGCATCACCCTCGCCAACGGCAACTACTGCAACGGCTACGCGACCTGGGCGAACGTCACCGGGGCCGGCAGCTGACGGCAGCGAACCCGGCCGGTGGGGCGGGTCAGCCAGCGGGCTGGCCCGCCCACCGGTTTGCGGTGAGCCGGAAGCTCGGCAGGTCGTCGAGCGACATGGAGTACTCGTAGGTGCGCACGTAGCCGGTGTGCGAGATCCGCCAGTTGCCCTGCTCGTCGCGGCGGTAGGTGTCCTCGTAGAACGCCGAGCCCTTGATCACCACCTTGTACTTGGTGGCGATCACGGTGTCCTCGAAGCACCAGGTGCCGGTCGCGGTATCGCCGTCGACGTCGATCTCCGGCTGCGACGCGAAATGCACGGTGATGATGTCAGGACCGAGGCTGTCCCGGAGGAAGCCGATGATCTCGTCCCGGCTCGCCAGGTTCAGCGGCCTCCCGGCCGACGGCGTGCCGTAGTCGGCGGTCGCGTCCGGCGTGAACACCTCGGCAAGCTCGTCCCAGCTCTTGGTGTCTACGCACCGCAGGTACCGGTACTTCAGCCGGCGGATCTCTTCCAGGGCGACAAGGTCCATGCGGACAAGCTTGGTATGCCGTGTGGACTTCAAGCAAGAACATGTTCTAGTTTTCCGGCATGCGGTTCAGCTACGCGGAGTCGATGACCGACCCGTCGTTCTACCTCCCGCTGGCCAGGGCGGCGGAAGAGGCAGGGTACGACTCGATGGTGGTGCCCGACAGCATCTGCTATCCGGCCAGGTCCGACAGCGTCTACCCGTTCAACCCTGACGGCACCAGGGAGTTCCTCGAAGACAAGCCGTTCCTCGAGCCGTTCTCCCTGATCCCGGCGATGGGCGCGGTGACCGAGCGGCTGCGGTTCATCACCTTCGTGCTGAAGCTGCCGGTGCGCAACCCGGTGCTGGTGGCCAAGCAGGCCACCTCGACGGCGGTGCTGACCGGCAACCGGCTCTGCCTCGGCGTCGGCACCAGCCCGTGGCGCGAGGACTACGAAGTGCTCGGCGTGCCGTGGCAGCGGCGCGGCCAGCGGATGGACGAGGAACTGGCCATCATCAGGGGGCTGTCGGCCGGCGGCTACTTCAGCTATCACGGCGAGATCTTCGACATCCCGGAGATCAAGATCTCGCCGGTGCCCACCGAGCCGATCCCGGTGCTGATCGGCGGGCACGGCGATGCCGCGCTGCGCCGGGCCGCCCGCGACGCGGACGGCTGGCTGCACGGCGGCGGTGATCCGGCGCAGCTGCCTGCCCTGCTGGCCAGGCTGGCCGAGCTGCGCAAGGCCGGCGGCACCGACGACCGGCCGTTCGAGGTACACGTGATCTCGATGGACGCCTACTCGGTTGACGGCATCAGGAGGCTCGCGGACCAGGGCGTCACCGACGTGATCGTCGGCTTCCGCTGGCCGTACGCGGTCGGGCCGGACACCGAGCAGCTGCCGGCCAAGCTGGACCACCTGCGCCGGTTCGCCGACCAGGTCATCGCCAGGGTGAACGAGCGCTCGGGCTAGGCTCGGAACCTGAGTACCTGCGGCCGGCCTCGGCCTGCCGGTGCCCGGCCCGGAGGCGAACTGGATGCGAAGCGGCCTGATCACCAGCCCGGAGAAGGTGTATTTCTCGGCCCGCGGCGAGACCAAGGGCGACCTGGCCGAGCACTACGAGCGGGTCGCCGAGCCGCTGCTGCGCACGATCGGCGGCAGGCCAGTGCTGCTGCAGCGGTTTCCTGACGGTGCCGAGGGGCCGTCGTTCTTCCAGAAGCGCGTGCCCAAGAGCAAGCCAGACTGGCTGCAGACCACCACGGTGGCGACCCCGAACGGCACCACGTCGGAGGCGCTGATCGCCGCCGATCTCGACCACGTGCTCTGGGCAGTCAACCTCGGGTGCCTGGGCTTTCACGTCTGGCCCTACCTGGCCAGCGACCCCGAGCACGCCGACGAGCTGCGGATCGACCTGGATCCCACCCCGGGCATCGGCTTCACCCAGATCCGCGCCGCCGCCGCCGAGCTGCGCAAGCTGCTGGCCGAGCTGGGCGTCACCGGCTACCCGAAGACGACGGGAAACCGGGGCCTGCACGTCTACCTCAGGCTGCAGCCGCGCTGGGACTCCTACCAGGTCCGCAGCGCGGCGGTCGCGATCGCGCGGGAGCTGGAGCGGCGGCGGCCCGAGCTGATCACCGCCGCCTGGTGGAAGGAAGAGCGCGGGCAGCGCGTGTTCATCGACTTCAACCAGAACGCGCCGCACAAGACCGTCTTCGGCGTGTGGTCGGTGCGGGCCAGGCCGGGCGCGCAGGTCTCCACCCCGGTCAGCTGGGACGAGATCGACGACATTCACCCCGACCAGTTCACGATCAGCTCGCTGCCCGCCAGGCTCGCCGAGGTCGGCGATCCGTGGCGTGGCATGCCCGACGACCCGCAGCCGCTCGAGCCGTTCCTGGCCATGGCCGAGCAGGACAAGGCCAATGGCCTGCTTGACGCGCCGTGGCCGCCGGTCTACCCCAAGCAGCCAGGCGAGCCGCCGCGGGTCGCGCCGAGCCGGGCCAGGAAGACCTGACCGCCGGCCGGCCGGCCACCGCTCAGGTCAGCTCCGCGTACGCGGCCGCCTGGACGTCCCTGTGCACCTGCGGCAGGCTCGGGCCGTCCCACATCCGCTGGGTCAGCACGATCACCGCCAGGTCGTGTGCCGGGTGCACCAGCCAGGACGTGCCGAGGCCGCCGTCCCAGCCGAACGAGCCGTTATCGTGCACGGCCTGGCAGAACGACCACGAGGTGCCGTCGAAGAAGTCAGCGCCGAGCCCGCCGCGCGCCTTCTGCTCGGCAGTGAGCTGATCGGTGGTCATCGCCCGCACCGAGTCGGCGGTCAGCACGGGATCGCCGCCGCGCAGGAACATCCTGGCCAGCGCGAGCAGGTCGGCCACGGTCGAGACCAGGCCGGCCGCGCCGTCGGCGAAAGCAGGCGGCCTGCTCCACGCGCCGTCTGGCGGATCCCAGACCTCCAGCCCGCCCGGCGCAGCCCGGTAGCTGGTCGCCAGCCTGCTGGTATCCGCGGCCCAGAAGCCGGTGTCGGTCATGCCGAGCGGCTCGAATATCCGGCTGCTGAGCACCTCGGGGAACGGCCGGCCCGCCGCCCGCGCCAGCAGCACCCCGAGGACCGACGCGCCGGTGTTGTACATCCACCGCTCGCCCGGCTGGGCCAGGAACGGCAGCGAACCGAGCCGGGCAATCCAGGTATCAGGGTCCGGCTGCCTGGCCGGCTCCGGCGGCCCGATCGCCGACAGGTCAAGCTCCTCGGCCGCCAGCACGACCGGCCACGGCTCGCCGCTCGCGAACATCTCGGCGACCATGCCGAACCCGAAGGTGAACGTGAGCAGGTCGCGGACGGTGATGGCCCGGCGGGCAGGCACCGTGTCGGTGAGCGGCCCGTCCGGCCGCCGCAGCACGGCCGGCTCGGCGAGTTCCGGCAGCAGCCTGCCGACCGGCTCGTCCAGCGCGAGCAGCCCCTCCTGGATCAGCGCGAGCGTCGCGACCGCGGTCACCGGCTTGCTGGTTGACGCGATCCTGAAGATCGAGTCTGGCTGCACCGGCGGCCCGCCGATCGCCAGCGTGCCGAGCGCGCTGACCAGCACCTCGTCGCCGCGCGCGGCCAGCGCGACCAGGCCAGGTATCTTGTCGTCGCCGACGTACCTGGCCGCTGCCGCGGTGATCGCCCGCCCGTCAGCCATGACCCAGGTCGGCCGGGTCCGGCGCATCGGCAGGGTCGGCCAGCCCCAGGGTGGCGCGCAACTGCCGCTCCGAGTGCACCCTGGCTATGCCGACAGCGGTCCAGTCCGAGTGCTGCTCGATCTCGTCACGCAGCATGGCCGCCTCGTACTCGATGTCGACAGGGCCGACCGCATGCAAGTCAGCACGCGCGTCCTTCATGATCAGCATGTAGTTCATCGCTCTTCCTCCGGGCTCGACCGCCTGCTGCGGATGCTGGCACACTTCCGGCCGCCTCGCACCGGAACATGCGCCGCCCCGCGGTAGTTAGGCTTGGCGGCCCGAGCAACGGAGGTGCCGCGTGATCCTCGACCGCTTCCTGGTGACCGGCAAGGCCGCGCTGGTCACCGGCGCTGGCCGCGGCATCGGGGCGGCCATCGCCGTCGCCCTGGCGCAGGCTGGCGCCGACGTGCTGATCAGCGCGCGCACCCAGGAGCAGCTCGATGCGGTGGCCGGCCAGGTCAGCGCGGCGGGCAGGCGGGCCGTGACCGTGCAGGCTGACCTCAGCGACCTGACCGCCGCGTCCGCGCTGCCGGACACCGCCGCCGCCCAGTTCGGCAGGCTTGACATCGTGGTGAACAACGTGGGCGGGGCGATGCCGCGGCCGTTCGCCAGCACCGCGCCGCGGCACCTGATGCGGGCGCTCGAGTTCAACGTCGGGGTCGCGCACCAGGTGACGCTGGCGGCGCTGCCGCATCTGCTTGCTGCCGCCGCCGGTCCGGCCGGCGGCGGCGAACCGGTACCGCCGTCAAGCGCGGTCATCAACATCTCCTCGGTGGTCGGCCGCACCGCCGGGCGCGGTTACCTGGCCTACGGCACGGCGAAGGCGGCGCTCACGCACTACACCAGGCTCGCCGCCGCGGACCTGGCACCGAAGGTCAGGGTGAATGCGATCGCGGTCGGCTCGGTGGCGACCTCCGCGCTGGACATCGTGCTGACCGACGACCACCTGCGCGGCCAGATGGAACGGGCGACGCCGCTGCGCCGGATCGGCTCGGTCGAGGACATCGCGGCGGCGGCGCTGTTTCTGGCATCGCCGGCCGGCGCGTTCCTCACCGGTAAGGTGCTCGAGGCCGACGGCGGCCTCGAGCAGCCGAACCTCGACCTCGGGCTGCCCGACCTGTGGTGACCGGCACCGCTGACCAGGCCGCCGTGATCTCCGCGCAGCTTGCCCGGCTGATCCGGTACGACGACGAGTCCATCGTCCACGACAGGTGGGCGCTGCAGCGGTACGACTGCGGGTGCTACCAGGGCCTGGCCGCGGCCAGGGCCGCAGCGGTGCGCACCGCGTGGCACGAGGCAGGTCATGCCGTAGCCGCGATCGGCGTCGGCGCCAGGTTCAGCTCGGCCAGCATCCACCACGGCCACCGCAGCGAGGGACGGGTGCACGGGATCACCGGCGGCGGGCAGCTTGGCTACGTCGTGGACGCGGCCGGGCAGATCGCGGAGCGGCTGATGGACTGGACGATGCTCGAGTCGGACCAGCAGCTGCGCTCGTGGCTGGCCGGCTGGACCGGTGACGGCGGCGACGCGCGCAGGTTCCGCGCCGCCATCGGGCCGCGGCACGGCACCGACGAGGTAGCCGCCTGGCGGCACGCGGAGCAGGTGCTGACGCCGATGCGGCCGCAGGTACGCCAGGTCGCCAGGGCGCTGCTTGTGCATCCGCGGCACCTGCCCTACGGCGTGGTGTCGGCGCTTGCTGCTCGCCCGGCTAGCTGAAGTTCACCGTGATGGTGCGGAAGCCCAGCGAGCGCAGCATGCCGTCGAGCATGCTCCTGGTGTTCTTCTCCGCCTGGCCGAGCAGCCGGCTGCGCCGCGCCGCCGACTCGATCCGCTGTGCGGCCAGGATGTAGACCTGCTGCTGGCTGTTGGGGTTACCGGAGAAGAAGTTCCCGATCCGGTTCAGCAGGCCCTGCTGCTCGGCGAAGACATAAGACTGCCTGACGTTCAGCACGGCAGGCTCGAGCTGCGCGCCGGGCAGGCTGATCGTGACCGACTTCCGGTTCGCCGAGACCTTGATGGCCTTGCCGGTGAGGTGGCCGAAGTTGACGTAGGCGATGGTGGAGCCGACGCCGATGAACAGCGTCTGGCTGCCCTCGATGAACGACGGCAGGATGGACTGCCTGGACAGGTCGACGACCACCTGGAAGGTGCCGCTCGCCGCCTCGTACCGGCTGAGCGCGGTGATCGACTTGAGCAGTGGCTGGCTGCTGGTCACCGTCGTGGTTTCTGCGAACGGGTTCCGCAGCCTGGGCAGCAGGTGCACGGCAGAGAGCACGACGGCGAGCACCGCGAGGCTGATGACGACGGCGACGACCGCGGTCAGCCGCCCGACGATGCCTGCGTCCCGCCACAGTCGGAACATCGGATCGCTCCCTCTCGACGAGCTGGCTGTCGGCCTGGGTCGCCGGCCGGCCTGCCGCTGTTTGCGCGGTCAGGCCCTGGGCAGTTCCGGCTCACCCGAGGTCGGCTGGAGGACACCATGGTCGGCTTGTTCAGGCGGCGGACAGGCTCACGGCGGCAAGAGCCAGTGCGGCGAGGGCGCAGGGCGCGGGGCTGCCTGCTGTGGATCCTTGCCCTCATCGTGATCCTCGTCGTCTTGTCGCTGCTGTTCGGCGGGTTCCAGAGGGGCACCAAGGTCAGCGCCAGCGGCCGGCTGCCCGTCGGGCAGCTGGTCGTCGGCTAGCGCGGCCAGCTCCTGCGGCTCTGGTTCCTGCGCATCCGGTTCCTGCGTTGCCGGTTCCTGCGTTGCCGGTTCCTGCGGCTCGGGCGGGTCGGTCTCGGCGACCGCCTGCTCGTAGGCCGCCTTGACCTTGGCCAGCTCAGCCTGCGGATCCTGGAACCAGCTGGTCGACCAGAGCCGGTGGTAGCGCCAGCCGAGCCGCTGCAGGTGCTCACCGCGCAGCCGGTCCCGGTCGCGCACGCTGCCAGAGCCCGAGTAGGACGCGCCGTCAGCCTCGATGGCCAGCACCATCCGGCTGGCGTCGCGCGGGTCGGCGGCAGCGAAGTCGACCCGGTAGCCGCCGATGCCGTACTGCGGCACCACGGTGATGCCGCAGTCGGCGAGCCGGTCGCGCACGTCAGACTCGAATGAGTCGAGCTCGGCACCGCCGGACGCTGGCTGAACCGTGCCGCCCGAGCTGGCGTAGTCCAGGTAGTCGGCCAGCAGCCTGGCGCCCGCCTTGGTCACCCGGTCCGGGTCGACCTCATGCCCGGCAAACGAGCTGACCAGGGTGAGCCGGTGCTTGGCCCTGGTGGCGGCGACGTTGAGCCGGCGCTCGCCGCCGTCCCGCAGCAGCGGCCCCCACTGGTAGCGCATCCGGCCGTCACGGTGCTTGCCGTACCCGATGGACAAGATGATCGCGTCACGCTCGTCCCCCTGCACCCGCTCCAGGTTCTTCACGAAGAACGGCTCAGGCACGTCCTCGGCGAAGAACTCCTCGATGCCCTCGCTGCCCGCTGGCAGCGCCGACAGTGCGGCCCGCAGTTCGGTGTCGATCCGCTCCGCGTGCCTGATGCCGAGCGCGATGACGCCAAGCGACTCGGCTGGCCTGGTCCGCGCGTGCTCGAGCACGAGCTCGACCACCTTGCGCACCTCGGCGTTCACAGATACTTCCTGACCCGGCTCAGGCCCCTGCGACACGACCACATGCCGCAGGCAGTCCTGGCGCAGCACGCCGGGGAACGTGGTGAGCGCGCCGCCGTAGATGCGGCTGTTCGAGAACGCCACAAGCCGCTCGTCCCGGCTGCGGTAGTGCCAGGTCAGCGGCGCGGTCGGCAGCAGCGGACGGAGCGCGTCCAGGACGGACTCGAACCCGGCGTCGAACGACACCAGGTTGTCGTCCTCGTCGGCCGAGTCCTCCTCCGCGTCGCCCACCTGGCGGAAGAAGTTCGTCGGCGGCAGCTGCCTGTCGTCACCGGCCACCACGATCTGATGACCACGCATGATCGACGGAATGGCGTCGGCGGGCACGATCTGGCTCGCCTCGTCGAAGATCACCACATCGAAGAGCCTGCTGGCCGGCAGCACCTGGCTGACCATGAGCGGCGACATGGCCCAGCACGGCTTGATCGCGAACAGCACGTCGCTGGTCTGGTCGAGCAGCCGCCGCAGCGGCAGGTGACCGCGGCGCAGGGCCGCCTGCTTCCTGATCACCCGCGCCTGCAGCGGGTGCCGGTCGCACGCATCGGCCAGTGCCTGTGCCCAGGCGCGGCGCACCCGGCCCTGGTTGGCCAGCAGGTGCTGCACGTCATGGGCGCGGAAGTCGCTGGCGATCTCGTCGAGCTGGTCGCTGCGGTGCGCGTCGTAGCCGGGGTCGCGCATCCTGATCTGGTCCAGGATCGAGGAGAACCAGGCATCGTCGAAGGTGGCCGCGGCCTTGGCCGGCCCGGCACCGCGATCAGCGAGCTCGTCGAGCAGCGGGCCGAGCCCCAGGTCGTCGAGGTGCGAGCCAAGCTCGTACAGCCGCGGCAGCTGCCAGGCAGTGTCCTGGTCGGCGGCCAGCGCGGCGACCGTCTCGGCAGGGTCGTCCGGCAACGGGACGAACGTCCGCAGCCCGGCCAGCTGGCGCTCGGAGTCGGCGTGCGCGGCCGCCAGCCCGGCCCAGCCAGCCGGCAGCCGCGGGGTGCCGTCGCCGGTCGCAAGCTGCTGCCACGCCGCCAGCTC
>JASHQL010000163.1 GCA_030039155.1 Streptosporangiaceae bacterium
CCCGCGGCCGTCCGCGATCCCGCCGGCGGCCAGCACCGGGGTCGGCGCGGCCAGGTCTGCCACCACCGGCAAGAACGCGAGCGTGGACCGGCCGCGGCCGCCGCTGTGCCCGCCCGCCTCGGTGCCCTGGGCCACGATGACGTCCGCCCCGGCCTGCACCGCCTGGCGCGCCTCGGCCAGGTCGGTGACCTGGATGATCAGCATCGCTCCGGCCGCCCTGGCCGGCTCGGCGAACGGCCGCGGGTCGCCGAACGACAGCATGACGACATGCGGCCGGTACTCGAGCGCGCGCTGCACCACCTCGACGCTGGCCGACCAGGACTGGAAGCCGACGCCCCATGGGCGCGCTGCCCGCTCGGCGGCGATGGCCACCTCTCGGTCCACCCAGTCCAGCTCACCCCGGCCGCCGCCGACCAGGCCGAGCCCGCCGGCTTGGCAGACCGCCGCAGCCAGTTCGCCGCCCGCCGCCCCGCCCATCGGCGCAAGCGCGATCGGGTGCCGGATCTGCAGCAAGTCGGTGAAGGCCGTCCGCAAGGTCATTCGTCCATTCTGAGCGACAGCAGCGGCCTGCTCGGCCACCAGAGAGCCGGCCACGGAGGTGAAATAGGTGACTGTGGAGTTCGGCAAGGAAAGACTCGAAGGCGGCGTCCGGGAACGGCTGTTCACCGTCGGTCAGGTTCCCGGCGTGCTGTGGACGTCTGCCGATGCGGACGGCAGCCGGCCGCTCGTGCTGCTCGGCCACGGTGGCGGGCAGCACAAGAAGGGGCCAGCGGTGCTGGCCCGAGCCCGCGCGTACGTGTCCAGCTGCGGCTTCGCGGCGGCCGCGATTGACGCGCCTGGCTTTGGCGACCGGCCGCGGACCGAGCGGGACCAGCAGTTCGTCACCGAGGTCAGGGCCAGGATCGCGGCGGGCCAGCCGGCCCTGGAGATGATTGCCGGGTACAACGCTGAGGTAGCCGAGCGAGCGGTGCCTGACTGGCAGGCGACCCTGACCGCGCTGCAGGCGCTGCCCGAGATAGCGTCGGGGCCGGCTGGCTACTTCGGTCTGTCGCTCGGCACCGGGATCGGCGTGCCGCTGGTGGCGGCCGAGCCGCGGATCTCCGCTGCCGTGCTCGGACTGGCCGGCGGCGGTGCGCTGGCAGCGACGGCGGCCAGGATCAGCGTCCCGGTTGAGTTCCTGCTGCAGTGGGACGACGAGCTGGTACCGCGCGAGGCGGCCCTCTCGCTGTTCGACGCATTCGGCTCGGCGGAGAAGTCAATGCACGCCAACCCTGGCCGTCACGCGGCAGTGCCCGGCTACGAGCTCGACAGCTCGGTGCGGTTCTTCGCGCGCCATCTTGGCTGATCCGGTTCATCCCGGAAGTAGATCGTCCGGAACCGGGGTTACGGTGCTGGAATGGACGCCAAGGAGATCATCATCTCGCACCCGCCGGTCGCGGGCAGCGAGCAGGACACGCTGGCCGGCGAGCTCGAGCGGGTGCGCGGCTACCTGGCATGGAAGACAGGCAACCTGGACGCCGCCGGGCTGCGCGCTACCCTCGGGCCGTCCACGATCACGCTGGGCGGGCTGGTCAAGCACCTGGCCCTGGTCGAGGACGAGTACTTCACCCGGCGGCTGCTCGGCCGCGAGCTTGGCCCGCCATGGGACGCAGCGGACTGGGACGCCGATCCTGACTGGGAATGGCACTCGGCTGCGGTTGACTCGCCAGAGCAGCTGTATTCGCTGTGGCAGGCGGCCGTCGACCGGTCCCGTGCCGCGCTCGCCGAGGCGCTCGCCGATGGCGGCGTGGACCAGCTGTGCGCCTGGCCATCACGAGACGGCCAGGCGCGGAGCCTGCGGCGGCTGCTGGTCGACGTGATCGAGGAGTACGCACGGCATGTCGGGCACGCTGACCTGATCCGCGAGTCGGTCGACGGCCTGGTCGGCGAGGACCCGGAGTAACCGGCAAGCTGGCGCAGCCTGGCTGGCGGCCGAGCCTGCGCCCGGCGGTGCTGTACGCCGACTTCGGCCAGCGAGCAGGGCCACCGGTCACACGCAGTTCACACGCAGCTCAACCGGTGCGCGCACGTGCGTCTGCGACGGTGGGCTCATGAGGTGCTTGGCGGTGCTCGGAGCCGTGGCCTTGCTGGCCGCTGGCTGCGCTGCCGGATCGGCCGCCGCGGTCCCTGCGAGTGGCCCGGCGACTGCGCAGCAACTGGATAGCTTCGCGTCCTGCATGCGCGGCCACGGGATACCGGACTTCTATTTCTCGACCGCCGGCAGCAACTTCAGCCCAGGTCCGACGCAGACCTACATCAAGATCGGCGGGTACGTTGCGTCGGCGGACACCAGCCTGCCGAAATTCACCGCGGCGCAGCACGCATGCCAGAGCCGGCTGCCGGTGCCGGCTCCGCTGACCAGCGCTGAGCTTGAGCAAGAGCTCAGTCAGCAGGTACGGCGAGCTGCCTGTATCCGGGCGCACGGCTTCCCCGGCTATCCGGATCCCGCGATTCAGAACGGCCACGTCTCCCAGCCCGCTCCGCCCAGCAGCATCGACCAGCGGTCTCCGAGGTTCCAGGCAGCGGTAAAGGCCTGCCACTGAGCAGATTCGCTGCCCGCGTGCTCCGCACCTGTCCATCACCGGTGCCCCGGCGCCCGGTGATGTCCGGCGCTCGCTACCCGTAGGTCGGGTGCTGCGGCCAGCCTGCCGGTGAGTCCTCCCAGTCCTCCTGCCGCCCGTAAGGGCACAGGTCAAGGATGTTGTTGACGAACAGCAGCCGGTCCACGCCGCGGGCTGTGGTCGAGTAGGTCTGGTAGATGTCCGTGCCGTCCCGCAGGAACACGCTGAGCAGGAAGCCGCCGTCATCGCCGCCGCCGCTGTCGGCCCTGAACGAGGTGCCGTGCGAGGACAGGAACGGCAGCGTCCAGCCGTGCCCGGCCTTGTACGGCTCGATCTGGGCAAGCGGCATGTCGGAGATCGTCGCCCAGCTCGCGCCGTTTTCCGCCAGGTCCTTCAGGTCAGCGACGTTGTCGGTGAAGAAGGTGCAGCCAGGGCAGAACGCATCGGGCCCGCGGTCCATGAACTGGTAGACGACCAGCTGATCGTTGTCCCCGAACAGGTCAGGCAGCGTCGTCGGGCCGGCCGGCGAGTCGAACTGGTAGTCAGTGCCGAACTTCACCATCGGCAGCCGCCGCCGCTGCGCCGCGATCGCGTCCAGCGTCCTGGTGGCCTGCTTCTCCGCGGCGAGCAGCTCGTCGCGCGCCTGCCGCCACTCCTGCGCCGACACCACCCTCGGCATCGCCCTGGTATCCATCGTCTGACTCCTTCTCGGTTACTGCCGCTACCTGACAGACGGAGCAGGCCGGCAAGATTCATCGTCCCCCCGCGCATTCCGGGTCCAGATCGTCCGGAACTGGCCGTAGCGTGCGGCTCATGACCGAGAACGACACTCCTTTCTGGGAGCCACCGCTAGCTGGAACCGAGCTTGAGCAGCTGACCGGAGCGCTTGACCGGCTGCGGGCGACGTTCAGATGGAAGGCCGACGGGCTGGACGCGGCCGGGCTCAACACCCGGATCGCGGCGTCCTCGCTGACCCTGGGCGGGCTGCTCAAGCACCTGGCGGCCTGCGAGGACTACAAGTTCACCACGAGGTTGGCCGGTGAGCCGATGGGCCAGCCGTGGGATGCCTTCGGCTGGGACGGCAACGACGACTGGGAGTTCAGCTCGGCCGCCGACGACACGCCAGAGCAGCTGTACGCGCTCTGGGACGGCGCGGTGCGGCGATCACGCGATCGGCTGGCGGCCGCGCTCGCCGACGGCGATCTCGGGCAGCTCGTATATGCGTCCGACGACGCAGGCAGGCACGCGAGCCTGCGCCGGCTTGTGTGCGACCTGATCGAGGAATACGGCAGGCACACCGGGCACGCCGACCTCATTCGCGAGGCCGTCGACGGCAGGGTTGGCGAGGATCCGCCGGCCGGCTGGCAGCCGCATCCGGGCTGACGCGGTTACCGCTCGACGGTCGCGGCCGGGGCCTGCGGCTGGATCAGGCCGTGCTCAAGCGCGTACAGCGTGGCGCCGGCCCTGGTGGTGACGCCGGTCTTGGCGTACAGGTGCTGGATGTGATGGTCGCAGGTCTTCGGGGAGATGCCGAGCTGGCGGGCGACCTGCTTGGTCGTGATCCCGGTCGCGAGCAGCGCGAGCACCTCGCACTCGCGCTCGGACAGGCCGGCCGGCCTGGCGCTGCCCGATACCGGCAGCCCGGCAGCGGTCAGGATGGCGGTGACCGCCTCGGCGGGCAGCCGGCCGGCCATCGCCGACGCGGTCAGGTGCTCTGCGGCGCGCTCGGCCGGAATCGCGTCGCGGTACGGCCGCGCCTCGCGCATCGCGGAGTAGCAGTCGGCGGCGGCCAGCAGCCAGGCGGCCAGCGGCAGGTCGGCGGCCTTGCTGCCGCGGTGATAGCCGGATCCGTCAGCCCGCTCGCCATGCGCGCCCGCGAGCCGGGCCAGCGGCCTGAGGCCGGTCGCCGCGTCGAGCACGCGCTCGCTGTAGTAGGCGTGCAGCCGCACCCGCTCGGTCTCATCCCGGTTCAGCGGGCCCGGCTTGGCCCAGATCCGCACCGGGATCGCGACCCTGCCGATGTCGTGCACCAGCGCCGCCCGGCGCAGCAGCCTGATCTCGGGCTCTGGCAGCCCGGCCGCATGCCCGGCCAGGCCGGCCAGCTCGGCGACGTCGCGCGAGTGACCGACGGTATAGGTGCTCTTCAGGTCGGCGAAGTCGGCCACCGCCGACAGGCAGGTGTCGACGCGGTCCTCGGCCAGCTCAGGCCGGGGGCCCGGTTCGGCCTCCAGCATGTCGTCCCAGACCGACTCGGGGTCGAGCTGGTCGAATGCCTTCTCGCCGAGTTCGCCGAAGGCCGCGGCGGCGGCCGGATCCAGCCCGGTTCCCGCCCGGCCGGCGATCAGCTTGCAGGCAGCCGCGGCGCCGTCACGCTGCCAGGCCATGTCCGCGTCCTGCGCGACCTGCATCAGCCGCACCGCCAGCGGCACCTGGTCGCCGCGCAGCTCGCCTGGCAGTCCCCGGCCGTCCCACCGCTCGTACAAGTGGCGGAGCGCATCCTGGACCGGCTTGCTGAGCCCCATCCTGGCGCCGAGCAGCCGGGCCACGTCACAGTGCACCCTGGCCCACTTCCGGAACTCGCTGATCCCGCCGGCCGCCGACCTGGACATCGCGGCCAGCCTGCCGAGCGGCGCCAGGTCCGGGTGCGCCACCCGCATCGCGGTGCTGACCAGCTCGCGTCTTGACCCGAGGAACGCCGACATCATGGCCGGCCTGGCGGCCAGCTCGTCGCCGAAGAACCCGGCGTCGATCTCGCTGTCGGCCGTGCACCCGGCGAAGTGCAGCAGGCCGGTGTAGAAGACCGTTGCCTGCTCGTGCTGGCTCAGCCCCAGCGCGTCGGCGAGCCTGACTGCCAGGATCGCGGTGCGCAGCCCGTGCTCAAGCGGCTGGCCCATCGCCAGGTCAGTCGACAGCGAGAGCACACCTGCCGCCTCGGCCAGGCGTAACTGGCCGGTCCAAGGCTGGCGTGCATCCTCGGCCACGGCTACCAGCATCTCACGGCTCCCGGCAATGCCAAGCGCTACCGCCTGGCGGCCTCGCAGCCTCGCGGTGCGTGCTCGTCGGCGGCCCGCTGCCAGCACAGCTGCGCGGCCAGGTCGACGGCCGAGGACGCCTGCACGTGAAAGGCCGGCGCTCCCGGCCTGAACTGCTCGACGAACCCGTCGCCGCGGCGGCGGGCGTGCCAGCCGTGCGCATCGAGCCAGATCCGCCAGCCGGGGAACAGCCCGGCCATCGCCTCGAGTTGCGCCTTGGCCAGTAACTCCCAGTTCTCCGTCGCCTGCACGGCGTCGGGACAGGTGACCCTGGCGTCGGGCGGCGTGGCGGCCTGCTGGCCGGCAGCCGACGGCAGGAAGGTGACCAGGACCCCGCTTTTGGTGCAGCGCGCGAGCAGTCGCATGATCGGTGCAGGGTCGGGCGGCACGGTCATCAGCACGGCATCGTGACGGCCGGAGGCCACCGCGCAGTCAAGCGCGCGCAGCGCCTGGCCGGCGTCGCCGTGCGCCGGGTCGTCCCCGTCATAGATCTCCGGGGCGGGCCAGCCGCGCTGATGTGCCGCCCTGGTGACCGCGCGCCTGGCTGCGTCCCCGCCGGCCGGCAGGTAGGCAGCTGGGCGCAGCGGGTAGCTCGTCATGGCACTGAAACCTACGCAATTGCGCCGCAAGGCGGTATGGGGAGTTCTCCCCATGCCGCCGCGGCTAGCTGCCGAACGCTGGCAGCCTGCCGGTTCCGCCAAGCTTGTAGGCGACGATGACGGCGTGTTGCGCGCTGGAGAGCGGCACGCTCTGCGCGGTGATGAGGTAGTCGCCGTCGATCGTGACCGGAGCGTTGGTGCCCGCCGACAGCGGCAGCTTGCGCAGCACCGCGCCGGTGGCCGCGTTCAGCGCCCAGACGTCACCGTCGAAGGTGGTGGTGAAGACCACGTTGTTGGTCACCGACACCGCGCCGTACGGCGAGGACGGCAGCTTGGTGGCCCACTCCAGCTTGCCGGTGTCCTGATTGACCGCGACCACCTCGCCGGTCGCGCGCAGCAGGTCTTCGAGCGCCGAGCCGGACCCGCCTTCGACCGTCGGCGCCGACTCGCTGTGGTACACCATCGGCAGGTTGTTGACCGCGGCAAAGGTCGTCGTCCCGTTGCTGGCGAGCTGCGACTCGATGCCGCCGAACGCGCCCGGCTCCACGGTCATCTGGGCTGGCAGCGTCATGCACGAGCCGGGCCTGTCGTGCTCGGTGACCAGGCCGTCCCGGTCATGCCCGTTGTGCACGCCGACGCTGAGCCGCCACAGCGGCTTGCCGGTCTGTGCGCTGAGCTCGACCAGGATGCCGGCCTTGCCGCCGTCGATCACCACCGGCTGGCCGTTGGCGCTGGTCAGCACCGGCGAGTCCTGCAGGTCCCAGTCGAACAGGTCGTGCGGGGTGAGCTGGTAGTACCACAGCAGCTTGCCCGCCGGGCTGAGCTTGACCACCGAGTCGGTGTACAGGTTCGGGCCTGGCCTGCTTGTCCCCCACGGGTAGCCTGGCGCGCCGCCGAGCGGGCCAGGGTTGGCCACGCCGATGTACAGGTCGCCGTTGCTGCCGAAGGACGGCGGGTACCACTGGCCGCCGCCGGAGTTGATGCCGGGCTTGCCCCACAGGTCCTGCACCTCATCCCAGCTCCACCGCGGGGTTCCGGTACGGGAGTTCAGCGCCCACAAGACCGACGTCCCGTCGCCCAGGTACTCGTTGCGCGTGGTCACCGGGGCGGTGGCCAGGTACACGGTGCCGTCGTGATAGCCAGGCGCCATGTCGATTTCCTCGTGGTCGTTGCGGATCAGCGTGCGGCGCCACAGTTGCCTGCCGGTCGCCGCCTGCAGCGCCACCGCGGCGTGCGCCGTCGCCGCGTACACGACTCCGTTGGCCACGTTGACGCCGTTCGGCCCGCCGTCCGGCGAGCCGTAGGCGTGCGTCCACAGCACCTTGCCGGTCGCCAGCTGGATGGCGAGCACGTCCGAGTTGAGTTCCTGGGTGTAGACCACGCCCCGCACCACGACCGGCGTGGTGGCGTAGCCGCCGAGTCCGCCGGTCGCCGTGATCGGCACGGTCCAGGCCACGCCGAGCCTGCCGACGTTGGCGCTGGTGATGCCGCTGGCCACGTCGCGGGTGCTCTGCAGGTTGCCACCCGGCAGCGTCCAGTGCGCGGCGGCGGCCGGCGAGCCGGACGCCGCCGTCAGCGCGGCGTCGTGCGCGCACCTGGCCGGGTGCGGCTGGCTGCCGGAGCAGCCGACGGCCAGGATCGCCGCTCCGGCCAGCAGCACGGCGGCCGCGGCGGACCCGCGCAGATGCCCCATACCCCAACGCTAACGGCAAATCAGCAAGCGTGACGGCGGCGCACCCGACGGCTTGCGCTGATGCGAGAATGGCCAGCGCCCGGCGGCCAGCCGGCGCGTCCGGAAGCGAGGCAGCGATGGCGGGTTCTGATGGCACGGCACCTGTGGTGGTCGTGGGCGTGGACGGATCTGAGGAGTCTGTGCAGGCCCTGAAATGGGCTGCGGGTTACGGCGCCGCGACCGGCGCGGCGGTCCGGGCAGTGATCGCCTGGCACTACCCGTCGGCAGTCGGGCCGGCTCCGGTGGGGCTGGCGCCCGAGTCGATCACCGACGAGGTCCGGCACCAGATGACCGAGACGGTGCGCAAGGCGGTGACCGACGCGGCGATCGACGGTGACCGGGTGCAGGTGCAGGTCGCCTACGGCCACCCCGCGCAGGTGCTGGTGGACCTGTCAGAAGAGGCGGACCTGCTGGTGGTCGGCAGCCGTGGTCACGGCACGTTCACCGGGATGTTGGTCGGATCTGTCAGCCTGCGTTGCGTGACGCACGCTGCCTGTCCTGTGCTGGTCGTCCGCAGCCGGTCATGACCGGGGCTGCCGGCAGCCAGCAGCTCTCGGCCGCGCATGCGGCGGTGCTCGACCGGTACTGGCGCGCGGCCAACTACCTGTCCGCGTGCCAGATCTACCTGATGGACAACCCGCTGCTCACCGAGCCGCTGCGGCCAGAGCACATCAAGCCGAGGCTGCTCGGGCACTGGGGTACCACGCCGGGCCTGAACTTCATCTGGGCGCACCTGAACCGGGCCATCCTGGCCCGTGACGCGGACATGATGATCGTGATCGGGCCCGGTCACGGCGGGCCAGCGGCGCTGGCGAACACCTGGCTCGAGGGCAGCTACAGCGAGACCTATCCCAGCGTGCCGCGCGACGTCACCGGGATGGGCCAGCTGTTCCGGCGGTTCTCGTTTCCCGGCGGCGTGCCCAGCCACGTGGCGCCGGAGACGCCGGGCTCCATCCACGAGGGCGGCGAGCTTGGCTATTCGCTGTCGCATGCGCACGGTGCCGCGTTCGACAATCCTGGCCTGGTGGTGGCCTGCGTGGTCGGCGACGGTGAGGCAGAGACCGGTCCGCTGGCCACCAGCTGGCATTGCCACAGGTTCCTGAACCCGGCGACCGACGGCGCGGTGCTGCCGTTCCTGCACCTGAACGGTTACAAGATCGCAAACCCGACCGTGCTGGGCAGGCTACCAGGCGACGAGCTTGACGCCCTGCTGCGCGGCTACGGCTACCTGCCGAGCTACGTGGACGGCGACGAGACACACGTTCCCCATCGTGAAATGGCCGCAGCCGTCGACGGCGCGCTCGATCGCATCCGGGCGATCCAGGACGCGGCGCGTGCCGGTAGCCGGCCGATCGACCCGCAGTGGCCGATGATCGTGCTGCGCTCGCCGAAGGGCTGGACCGGGCCGGCTGAGGTGGACGGGCTGCCGGTGGCCGGCACCTGGCGCGCGCACCAGGTGCCGCTCGGCGAGGTCAGGACCAACCCGGGGCACCTGCGCCAGCTTGCCGAGTGGCTGCACTCCTACCGGCCGCAGGAGCTCTTCGACGGCTCCGGCGCGCCGATGGCTGACCTGCTCGAACTGGTGCCGGCCGGGCAGCGCCGGCTGGGCAGCACGCCGCACGCGAACGGCGGCCTGCTGCTGCGTGACCTGGTGCTGCCGGACTTCCGTGACTACGCGGTGGCGGTCAGCTCGCCTGGCGGCGGCACGGCAGAGGCGACCAGGGTGCTCGGCACGATGCTGCGCGACATCATGCGGCTGAACGACGACGCGCGGAACTTCCGCGTGTTCGGCCCCGACGAGACCGAGTCCAACCGGCTGAACGCCCTGCTCGAGGCGACCGGCAAGACCTGGCAGGAGCAGACGCTGCCGGTCGACGTGAACCTGGCGCCGGACGGCAGGGTGATGGAGATCCTGTCCGAGCACATCTGCGAGGGCTGGCTCGAGGGCTACCTGCTCACCGGCAGGCACGGGCTGTTCAACTGCTACGAGGCGTTCGTGCACATCGTGGACTCGATGTTCAACCAGCACGCGAAGTGGCTGAAGGTGTCGCGCCAGCTGGCCTGGCGGCGGCCGATCGCGTCGCTCAACTACCTGCTGACCTCGCACGTCTGGCGGCAGGACCACAACGGCTTCTCGCACCAGGACCCAGGCTTCATCGATCACGTGGTGAACAAGAAGGCGGAGGTGATCAGGGTCTACCTGCCGCCGGACGTGAACACGCTGCTGTCGGTGGCCGACCACTGCCTGCGCAGCCGGAACTACGTGAACGTGATCGTGGCGGGCAAGCAGCCAGAGCCGGTCTGGCTGGACATGGACGCCGCGGTGCTGCACTGCGGCAGGGGCGCTGGCATCTGGCAGTGGGCAAGCAGCGACGGCGACGGCCGCGAGCCCGACGTGGTCCTCGGCTGCGCCGGTGACGTGCCGACCCTCGAGGTGCTCGCGGCCACCGACATTCTCCGGCGGGAGCTGCCCGAGCTGGCCGTGCGGGTGGTGAACGTGGTCGACCTGATGCGGCTTGAGCCGTCAAGCAAGCACCCGCACGGGATGAGCGACGCCGAGTTCGACGCGCTGTTCACGGTGGACCGGCCGGTTATCTTCGCCTACCACGGGTACCCGTCGCTGATCCACCGGCTGACCTACAGCCGGCACGGGCACGACAACTTCCACGTCCGCGGCTACATCGAGGAAGGCACCACGACCACCCCGTTCGACATGGTGGTGATGAACGAGATGGACAGGTTCCACCTGGTGATGGACGTGATCGACCGGGTGCCAGGGCTGGCCGCCACCGCGGGCGGGCTGCGGCAGCAGATGGCCGACACGCTGTCCCGGCACTGGGCCTGGACGCGGGAGCACGGCGAGGACCTGCCAGAGGTGCGCGACTGGGCCTGGCCGGCCACGACATGACGACCGCCGGGCGGGGCGGTCAACGGCAGTCAGGGTCTGGTTTGCCGCCAGCGGGCGCCGTGGCCCGCCAGGGCAGCGCCGTCGTCGTCAACGCCGGGTCGAGCAGCCTGAAGGTCCGGGTGCTCGACGACGGCGCAGCCGTCGTCGGGTCCCTCGACCTGGACCGGTGGGACGGCAGCCCTGACCACGAGGAGCTGGCGCGGTTCCTGGCCGGTGTGCAGCACCCCGCGGTGGTCGGCCACCGGGTGGTGCACGGCGGCGCCCGGTTCACCGGGCCGGTGCGGATCGACTCGGCAGTGGTCCGAGCCATCGGCGCGCTGACCGATCTGGCGCCGCTGCACCAGCCGCGCGCGCTGGCCGGCATCGAGGCGGCCGGCCGGGCGCTGCCCGGCATTCCCGCCGTCGCCTGCTTCGACACCGCGTTCCACGCCACCATGCCCGCCGCTGCCGCCAGGTACGCGCTGCCCGGTGCCTGGACCCGGCGGTTCGGCCTGCGCAAATACGGCTTCCACGGGCTGTCGCACGGCTACGCCGCGCGGCGGGCAGCTGAGCTGCTCGGCCGTGACCAGGCCGGCCTGCGGATCGTGACCTGCCATCTGGGCGCCGGGGCCTCGCTGGCTGCCGTGCAGGGCGGCAGATCGGTGGACACCACGATGGGTTTCACGCCGCTCGACGGCCTGGTCATGGCTACCAGGAGCGGCAGCGTGGACCCAGGGCTGATCACCTGGCTGCTGCAGCACGGCAGGCTGGCGCTCGACGAGGTGGCGAACGGCCTCGAGCAGTCGGCCGGGCTGGCCGGGCTGGCCGGACGGCCGGACGGGTCGGGCGACATGCAGCTGGTCCGGCGGGCGGCGGATGCCGGCGACGCCGACGCTGCCCTGGCCGTGCAGGTCTACCAGCACCGGCTGCGCCGCGAGATCGCGGCGATGGCTGCCGCCATGGACGGCCTGGACGTGCTGGTGTTCACCGGCGGCATCGGCGAGCACCAGCCGGTCGTCCGCGCGGACGCGGCTGCTGGCCTTGGCTTCCTCGGCGTGCGCATCGATGCCGGCCGGAACGCCGCGACCGCGGATGCGGAGATCTCCGCCGCCGGCAGTGCGGTCCGGGTGCTCGTGGTGACCGCCAGGGAGGATCTCGAGATCGCCAGCCAGGCTCGCGGGCTGCTGGCCGGCCCCGCTGGATAAAGTGCCTGGCCGGGGCCGCCGGCGCGCCCGCCGGCCCGGCTTGCCGACCCTCCCGGCCAAGGCCATCCTGGCCACCAGGAACGCCGTCTTCCCCGCACCTGGCCTGGTCCCCGTCCCCTGACTCCCATCCAGGTTGGGCACTTTCGTGGCCTCTGGCCTGGTCTGATGGCCTGTGCCATCATGACCTGGGGCCAACAAAGTCCCCACAGATGGGAGAAAAATGTGAGGAGACTGCTAGCGGGTTCTTTAACTGCCTTTCTCGGGGTCTCAGCGTTCCTCGTGGTGGCGTCGGCATCGTCGCCGGCTGTCAGCCTCGGCGCAAGGGCGCAAAACCCGGCTCAGGTTGCCAAGGCCAGGGCGGCATTCGAGAAGTACATGTCGGCCCACGCGCCGCGGGTGTCAACCGGCGGCTGGGTATCCCCGAGGACCAAGCTGCCGCGCACCAAGCTGCCCGAGGCAGCCAAGCCGGTGAGCGGCACCGTCACGTCTCAGCCGAGCCTGAACTGGTCAGGCTTCGCTGACACCTCGGCCACCAGCACCGCTGACGATTTCACGAACGTCAGCGGGCACTGGACCATCCCGTGGGTGGCATGCCCGCCGAGGCCGTACCAGACCACGGGTGCCTACATCGCGAACTGGGTCGGCATCGACGGTTACACCGACTCGACCGTCGAGCAGCTGGGCACCGGTGCCGAGTGCTTCGAGGGCGTCCTGTACTACTACGTGTGGTACGAGATGTTCCCCGGTGGCACCGTCGAAGAAGGCACCCCGGCCTGCATCACCTACAACGTGGACTGCCCGAGGCCTGGTGACCAGATCAGCGCCTCGGTCACGGTCACACCGGGAACCTCGGGCGAGAACAACTACAAGCTCTCGCTCACCGACTACAGCCGCCCGCAGGAGAGCTTCTCGACCACCGCGACATGCGCGACGACGGGAGCTAATGCGTGCGCGGACTCCAGTGCCGAGTGGATCATCGAGCGGCCAGCCTACGAACCGATAGCAGGGCTGTTCCAGTTCGTGCCGCTGGTGTACTACGGCCGGACTGGCTTCGAGTCAGGCAGCCTGGTCGCCAACGGCCGTGCGTCGAGCCTCGGCGGGTTCAACGGTGCCGTCGACTCCATCCCGATGGTGGACGACAGCATTTCCTACTACCTGGACTGCCCGGGTCAGCAGGGGCCGCCCGGCCAGGTGCTCGCGTTCACCGCGGCCAACTGCCCGGCGGTGCCACCGTCGCACGCTGGCGGGTTCAGCGTCACCTGGGACAGCGGCTTCTAGCCGAGCATGACCCAGCTTGCCCCCGGATCCGGTCGGGTCCGGGGGCAAGCTCTGGGTGCGGGTTTGGCACGTCGGGCCGCGCGGCACGACATCAGGATCGGGCCGAGCGAAGGGCGAGAGATGGCCGAGCTGCCGAGGTACCGCGAGCTCCCGCCGGCCGCTGACGGCGGCCGCAGCGGGTGGGGCCTGTTCGGCGCCGACGACAACCTGGGCCTGGTCAACCTGCTCACCCCAGAGCGGGTCGCCGCGGCCGCCCGGCTGGTCCACCGCGGCCAGGTTTTCCCGCTCGACCTGCCGCTCGGCAGCGTGCACCCGGCGCTGGCCAGATTCCGCGGCGCACCGCGGCACACGGTGCTGCATCAGGCAGGGACGACGGGGTTCGACGACGTCTACGACAACTTCTACCCGCAGTGCTCGAGCCAGTGGGACTCGCTTGGCCATGTGGGCTACGCGCCCGACCGGTTCTACAACGGCGCGACCGAGGCCGACATCGTGTCCGGGCAGCGCAACACCATCGACCACTGGGCCAGGCACGGCATGGCCGGCCGGGCCGTGCTGCTTGACGTCGCGGCGGCGATGACCGAGGCCGGGCTGCACTATCACCCGGCGGAGAGCATCGCGATCGGCGTGCCCGAGCTCGAGCTGGCCCGCCGCCGGGCCGGCGTCGACCTCAGGGCCGGCGACATCCTGCTGCTGCACACCGGATTCACCGGCTGGTACGCGCGGCAGAGCCCGCAGGTCCGGCAGCGGCTGGCCGGCCGGCTGTCCGCGCCGGGGCTCGCGCACACCGAGGAGATCTGCGAGTACCTGTGGGACAGTCACGCCGCCGCGATCGGGTCTGACACCTTCGGCGTCGAGGTCTGGCCGGCCGACATGAGCCAGCAGGCACACCCGATGGGCTTCCTGCACCACATGCTGATCGGGCAGCTCGGCCTCGCCCTCGGCGAGCTGTGGTGGCTCGCCGACCTCGCGCAGGACTGCGCCGCCGACGGCGCGTACGAGGCGTTCCTGGTCAGCGCCCCGTTCAACGCTCCCGGCGGCATCGGCTCGCCGGCCAACGCCGTCGCCATCAAGTAGCCGGGCCACCGGTCAGAAGATGTTGCTGATGATGTAGTTCAGCTCGTTGACGTTGTTGACGTTCTGCGTCCACGGGCCGCCGAGCTGGGCATTCTGGCCGCCCCAGAACGTCAGCACGCCGATGGAGTTCGACCCGTAGCCGTGCATCCTCGTGCATACCGCTTCGAACCAGGCGTCCCGCTTCTTCTGCTGCTGTGTCTTGTCCGGCGCGTTGGTCTCCGGGATCAGCAGCTTGGGGTAGCCGCTGCTGGCATGCTGCTTGGCCAGCGTGATGAAGCTGTCGAGCCGCTGCATGCCGGCGGTGAGGCTGATGTTGCCGTACACGTCGAGGCCGTAATAGCCCAGGTCGCGCGGCGTCGTCGTGAACAAGGTGGCAAGCTCGCCGCCGCCGAAGATCGATCCGTAGGTGACGCCGGTTCCCTTGCACATATCGTTGAGCGCCGCGTGCAGCCGGTACATGGCCGCGTGCGTGATGTAGCTCGGATACGACAGGCCGAACGCCTCATGCCAGGAATCCAGGTACGAGCCGGCCGGCGCGGTCGCGATCAGGTGCTCGATCGCGGCGACCGTCTTCGGATCAGGGCTCTGCGTCTTGGTCCCGGTCACGGTGTCCGGGATGGGGTAGATCGAGTAGACGATCGGGCCCTGGGTGCCGGGCGCCGGGCCGGTGGGCCACGCCGGGGCGAGCCGGTTCGTGCTGCCCTTGGGATGCTCGCCGTAGATGCGGACGCCACTGAGGCCGGGAACGCCGGGGACGCCGGCGGCCGGGTCGCCCGACTGGATGTCCACGAACACGTGCGCGTTGCTGCCAAGGAACTGCGCCGCGGCCGTGCCGCTGGCGGCCGCCGCGCTGGCCGGCAGCGCGCGCATCGCCGCGACCGTGACGCCGAGCGTCCCGGCTGCCGCGACGAACGCACGCCGGCTCATGCCTGAAGCCACCGCAACGGCCGCGCCGCGCTGCTGGGTCTGCCTGGCCCTGTCCATATGTCGTCCTTTCCTGCGCCAGACCGGAACCTCACGGCCTGTTGGACGTCAGCGACGCTGCTGTCGTTGCACGGCAACGGCGCGGCGGTTCAGTGCAGGGCCGGCGGCCCAGCGCACAGCCGGCGGCGCAGCGCGCGGCCGGATGCGACGGCAACCAGGCCAGGTTCGGC
>JASHQL010000164.1 GCA_030039155.1 Streptosporangiaceae bacterium
GGATGGTGTGGACGCTGCGCTCGCGGCTTGCCGCGGCAAACGTGACCTACGCAGCGCTTGCCCGGCTGCACCCGCACCAGCCGCACTGGTACCTGTCGGGCATCGGCACCGAGCCTGCCCTGCAGGGCACCGGCGTGGGCAGCAGCCTGATGCGGTCGCGGCTTGCCCGCTGTGACGCTGCCAGGATGCCCGCCTACCTGGAGTCGAGTAAGGAAAGCAACGTCGGCTTCTACGAGCGGTTCGGCTTCGTCGTGACCAGGGAAGTGGCGGTCCCTGGCGGCGGGCCGAAGGTCTGGCTGATGTGGCGGCAGCCGCAGTCCGGGTAGCGCTGCCGCTGTCCTCGGCGGTGCATAGAGTGACTGGGTGGCAGATCCGGCAACTTACCGGCCCGCGGCCGGCTCGATTCCCGAGTCGCCAGGGGTGTACCGGTTTCGTGACGCGCGCGGCCGGGTCATTTATGTCGGCAAGGCCAAGAGCCTCAGGTCGAGGCTGAACTCGTACTTCGCCGACATCGCGGGCCTGCACCCGCGAACCCAGTCGATGGTGCAGGCGGCGGCGAGCGTGGACTGGACCGTCGTCGGCACCGAGGTCGAGGCGCTGCAGCTCGAGTACTCCTGGATCAAGGAGTTCGACCCGCGGTTCAACGTCAGGTACCGGGACGACAAGAGCTACCCCTACCTCGCGGTGACGATGGACGAGGAGTTCCCGCGGGTGCAGGTGATGCGCGGTGCCAAGCGGCGCGGCGTGCGCTACTTCGGCCCGTACTCGCACGCCTGGGCGATCAGGGACACCGTAGACACCCTGCTGCGGGTCTTCCCGGTCCGCACCTGCTCGGCCGGGGTGTTCAAGCGGGCCGGCCAGATCGGCAGGCCGTGCCTGCTCGGGTACATCGGCAAGTGCTCGGCGCCGTGCGTCGGCCGGGTTGACGCCGCCGAGCACCGGCAGCTTGCCGAGGAGTTCTGCGACTTCATGGCCGGGCAGACCGGCAAGTTCATCAAGCGGCTCGAGAAGCAGATGCGCGCCGCCGCCGCCGCCGAGGAGTACGAGCAGGCCGCCAGGCTGCGCGACGATGTGAAGGCACTGGAGCGCGCGCTTGAGAAGCAGGCGGTGGTGCTGCCCGACGGCACGGACTGCGACGTGATCGCGCTTGCCGAGGACCAGCTCGAAGCCGCCGTCCAGGTCTTCTACGTACGCGGCGGCCGGGTACGCGGCCAGCGCGGCTGGGTGGTCGACAAGGTCGAGGACGTGACCACCGGCGAGCTGGTCGAGCACTTCCTCAGCCAGGTCTACGGCGGCGGGCCGGCGGTCAACCTGCAGCCGGACCCCGCAGCCGAGGGTCCGGTGGTGTCGATCCCGCGCGAGGTGCTGGTGCCGGTGCTGCCGCCTGATCCAGGCACGATGGCCGCCTGGCTCGAGGCGCGCAGGGGCGGCCGGGTCAGCATCAGGGTGCCGCAGCGCGGCGACAAGAAGGCACTGCTCGACACCGTCGCCAGGAACGCCGGCGAGTCGCTCGCGGTGCACAAGACCAGGCGGGCCAGCGACCTGACCACCAGGGGCCAGGCCATGACCGAGATCCAGGAGGCGCTCGGGCTCGAGGACGCGCCGCTGCGGATCGAGAGCTACGACGTGTCCAACCTGCAGGGCACGCACGTGGTGGCGTCGATGGTGGTGTTCGAGGACGGGCTTGCCCGCAAGTCCGAGTACCGCAGGTTCTCGATCAAGGGCTTCGACGGCACCGACGATGTCGCCGCTATCCATGAGGTGATCCTGCGCAGGTTCCGGCGGTACCTGGAGGAGACCGCGGCGGCGCCGGAGCTGGCCGTCGCCGCCGCCGAGACCGGGGAGCGGCGCAAGTTCGCCTACCCGCCGAACCTGCTGGTGATCGACGGCGGGCAGCCGCAGGTGGCTGCCGCGGTGCGGGCGCTTGACGAGCTCGGCATCGTCGACGTGGCGGTCTGCGGGCTGGCCAAGCGGCTGGAGGAAGTCTGGCTGCCCGGCGAGGACGGCCCGGTCATCCTGCCGCGCAGCAGCGAGGGCCTGTACCTGCTGCAGCGGGTCAGGGACGAGGCGCACAGGTTCGCGATCACATACCACCGCAAGAAGCGCTCAGCCGCCCTGACGGTCAGCGAGCTTGACGCCGTTCCTGGCCTCGGCCCGGCCAGGCGGGCTACGCTGCTGCGGCGGTTCGGCTCGGTGCGCAAGCTGACCGCGGCGACGGCCGGGGACATCGCCGCGGTACCTGGCTTCGGGCAGCGAACCGCTGAGGCCGTGTATGCCGCGCTGCACCCGGACGGGAACGGGGAGCTAGGAAATGACCGGGAGTAGCGACGCTCCGGAGATCGTGATCATCACCGGGCTGTCCGGGGCTGGCCGCAGCACGGCGGCGAAGTCGCTCGAGGACCTGGACTGGTTCGTCGCCGACAACCTGCCTGCCGACCTGCTGCCGACGATGGCGGACCTGGCCAGGCGGGCGGCTGGCGCGGTGCCGCGGCTGGCCGCCGTGGTGGACGTGCGCAGCCGCGCGTTCTCCACCGACGTGAAGTCCGCGATCGGCGAGCTGCAGGCCCGCGGCGTTCGGCCGTTCGTGGTGTTCCTCGAGGCAGCGGACGAGACGCTGGTGCGCAGGTTCGACAGCGTGGCAAGGCCGCATCCGCTGCAGGAGGGCGGCCGGGTGCTCGACGGGATTACCGCCGAGCGCGAGCTGCTCGCCGGGCTGCGGGCCGAGGCCGACCTGATCCTGAACACCACCGCGCTGAACGTGCATGAGCTCAGGTCGAGGATGCGCGATGAGTTCGCGACCGAAGCCGAAGCGGCGCTGCGGGTGAGCGTGGTGTCGTTCGGCTTCAAGTACGGCCTGCCGGTGGACGCCGACATGGTGGCCGACTGCCGGTTCCTGCCGAACCCGCACTGGGTGCCCGAGCTGGCACCGCTGACCGGTCAGTACCCGCAGGTGCGCGACTACGTGCTCGGCCAGCCTGGCGCGGGCGAGTTCCTCGACGCGTTCACCCGCGCGGTGCAGGTCGCGCTGGCCGGCTACCAGAACAGCGGCAGGCACTTCGTGCTGATCGCGGTTGGCTGCACCGGCGGGAAGCACCGCAGCGTCGCGATGGCCGAGCAGATGGCGCAGCGGCTGTCGGTGAAATGGCCGAGCGTGCAGGTCATGCACAGGGATCTAGGGCGCGAGTAGCGGATGGCAGCAGACGCGCTAGGCGCTCACGACGGTACTGGCCGCCCGCTGAGCCGCAAGGTGGTGGCGCTCGGCGGCGGGCACGGGCTGTACGCATCGCTGTCCGGCCTCCGCCGGGTGACCAGGGACCTGACCGCGGTGGTGACCGTGGCCGACGATGGCGGCTCGAGCGGCAGGCTGCGCCGGCAGTTCGGCGTGCTGCCGCCTGGCGACCTGCGGATGGCGCTGGCCGCGTTGTGCGGCGACGACGCCTGGGGGCAGACCTGGTCCCAGGTGGTGCAGCACCGGTTCACCGGCGAGGCCGACCTTGGCGGTCACGCTGTCGGGAACGTGCTGATCGTGGCGTTGTGGGAGCTGCTCGGCGACACCGTGCAGGGCCTTGACTGGGTGGCCAGGCTGCTCGGCGCGCATGGCCGGGTGCTGCCGATGGCAGCGGTGCCGCTCGACCTGGTGGCCGAGGTCGAGGGCGCAGACCCGGACAGGCCGGACGAGGTAAGCACAGTTCGTGGTCAGGTGGCATGCGCGTCGACGACCGGACGGGTACGGTCGGTATCACTGATACCCGCCGACCCGCCCGCGTGTCCCGACGCGGTTCAGGCGATCGGGGCGGCGGACTGGGTGGTGCTCGGACCTGGTTCCTGGTTCACCAGCGTGCTGCCGCACCTGCTCGTGCCGGACCTGGCCGACGCCCTGCTGAGAACTCGAGCGCGGAGGTTGGTAGCGCTGAACCTGGCCCCGCAGCCGGGTGAGACCGAGGGATTCTCGCCGCACACGCACCTGGAGGTACTGGCCGATCATGCGCCAGGGCTCAGCATTGACGTAGTCCTTGCCGACCGCGGCGCGGTCGAAGCCAGTGCCGGCCACGACCGCAGCGCCGAGCTGGAGAAGGCTGCGGGCATGCTCGGCGCGCGGCTCGTGCTGGCAGACCTGGCCATGGGAGACGGATCACCCCGCCACGACCCTCGTCGGCTGGCGGGCGCATTTGCGCAGATATTCGAGGGGGAGTGACGCCGATGGCGCTGACCGGCCTGGTGAAGGACGAGCTCAGCCACACCGCTGTACTCAAGCCATGCTGCCGGAAGGCGGAAGTCTCGACAGTGCTGCGGTTCGCCGGCGGCCTGCACCTGGCCGCTGGGCGGATCGTGGTGGAGGCCGAGCTGGACACCGGCGCCGCCGCCCGTCGGCTGCGCAAGGACATCGCGGAGGTGTTCGGGCACGCGTCAGACCTGGTCGTGCTCGCGCCCGGCGGGCTGCGGAAGGGCAACAGGTACCTGGTCAGGGTGACCAGTGACGGCGAGAGCCTGGCCAGGCAGACTGGCCTGGTCGACGGCTACGGACGGCCGGTGCGCGGGCTGCCGAGGCAGGTCGTGTCCGGCACCACCTGCGACTGCGAGGCCGCCTGGCGCGGCGCGTTCCTGGCGCACGGCAGCCTGACCGAGCCCGGCAGGTCCATGTCCCTTGAGATCACCTGCCCCGGCCCGGAGGCAGCGCTGGCGATGGTCGGCGCCGCCAGGCGGCTGAAGATCCACGCCAAGGCACGTGACGTGCGCGGCGTCGACCGGGTGGTGGTCAGGGACGGCGACGCGATCAGCGCGCTGCTGACCAGGCTCGGCGCGCATGACAGCGTGCTTGCCTGGGAGGAGCGCAGGATCAGGCGTGAGGTCAGGGCCACCGCCAACCGGCTGGCCAACTTCGACGACGCGAACCTGCGGCGCAGCGCGCGGGCCGCGGTCGCGGCCGGCGCCAGGGTGGAGCGGGCGCTTGAGATCCTCGGCTCTGACGCTCCCGAGCACCTGATCGTGGCCGGCGAACTGCGGATGAAGCACCGTCAGGCCAGCCTGGAGGAACTCGGCCAGCTGGCCGAGCCCGCACTGACCAAGGACGCGATCGCCGGCCGGATCAGGCGGCTGCTCGCGCTTGCCGACCGGCGGGCGATGGAGACCGGCGTGCCCAACACCGAGGCCACGCTGACCCCGGACATGCTGGTGCCTTAGGCCAGCACACGGCCTAGCCCTGCGGCGGCTCTGGCGGCTGCTGGCCGGTGCCGTAGGCTCCCGGTGCGCTGCCGAACGCCGGGCCCTCGGCGTACGGCTGCTGGCCAGTCCCGTACGGCTGCTGACCAGTCCCGTATGGCTGCTGCGGCGCGCCAGCGAACCCGCCAGCTGCCTGCGCTGCCCGGCGGTTCTGCAGGTGGCTCTGCAGCGGGATCCTGATCGCGGCGAACGCGGCCAGCGCCCAGAAGAACACGTCGAAGCCGTTGATCGCATGCGGGTAAGCGCTGAACACGGCGTTCAGGTGGCCGAGGATGACCGACAGGCTGTTGCCCAGGTTCATCAGCTCGAAGATCACCGCGAGGAAGGTGCCGAGCGCGCAGCTGAGCACGGCCAGCACCGCGCCGGCGATGATCACCGGCCAGGAGCCTGGCCGGTGCTTGGCCACCGAGAAGCCGATGCCGGCGCCGATGGCGATGCCGAGCAGCGACAGCTGGTAGTGGATCAGGTACTCGATCAGGCCCCAGACCACGGCTCCGGCGAGCGCCACCGCGACGGCGAGGCCAAGGGCAATGGCGGTGCTCTGCTGCGCTGCCGGGTTCGCCCTGAGGCGGCGCAGGCTATAGAAGATCATGCTCAGCACTTTCTGGGGGCGATATGCGGGCAACAGGCAGCATACGGCCGCCTTGCCGGTGGGCAAAGCGCGACCGGCTGCTGCGGTAAGGTCTGGACGGCGCTCGCTGAGGGGTACAAACCCTGCGGGCCGCAGGGCAACGGAAGGGAGCGCGCAGGTGACTGTCCGGGTTGGGATCAACGGGTTCGGCCGGATCGGCCGCAATCTGTGGCGCGCCGTGCACGCCGGCGCCGGCGCCGGCATCGAGATCGTCGTGGCGAACGACCTCGGCGACATCGCCACCTTCGCGCACCTGCTGAAGTACGACACGCTGCTCGGCACGCTCGACGTTGAGGTCCGCGCGGACGGCCCGATGCTGCGGGTCGGCGATCACCAGATCACGATGCTGGCCGAGCGCGACCCTGCCGACCTGCCGTGGGGCGAACTCGGCGTGGACGTGGTGGTGGAGTCGACCGGCAGGTTCACCAAGGCGGCCGACGCCGGCAAGCACCTGGCCGGCGGCGCCAAGAAGGTGATCATCTCGGCGCCGGCCAAGGACGAGGACATCACGGTCGTGATGGGCGTGAACGACGCTAGCTACGACCCGGCAGCCCATGACATCATCTCGGGCGCCTCCTGCACCACCAACTGCGTGGCGCCGATGGCCAAGGTGCTGTCCGACGCGTTCGGCATACGCAAGGGCTTCATGACCACTGTGCACGCCTACACCAACGACCAGGTCATCCTTGACTTCCCGCACAAGGACCTGCGCCGGGCGCGGGCCGCGGCGCAGAACATCATCCCGACCACCACTGGCGCGGCCAAGGCCACGGCGCTGGTGCTGCCGGAGCTGAAGGGCAAGCTGGACGGGCTGGCCATGCGGGTGCCGGTCATGGACGGGTCGGTGACCGACCTGGTCGCCCAGCTCGACCGCGAGGTCACGGTGGCCGAGGTGAACGACGCGTTCAGGGCGGCGGCCGACGGCCCGCTGAAGGGCTACCTGAAGTACACGGCCGACCCGATCGTCTCTTCTGACATCGTCGGCACGCCCTACTCGTGCACGTTCGACTCGCTGCTGACGATGGCATCCGGCGACCAGGTCAAGGTCATCGGCTGGTACGACAACGAGTGGGGCTACTCCAACCGGCTCGCCGACCTCACCGCGCTGGTGGCCGGCACGCTGCCAGCCAGGTCATGAGGGATATTGCCGCGCTCTCGGTGAGCGGCCAGGTGGTGCTGCTGCGGGCCGACCTGAACGTGCCGCTTGACGGGCCCGAGATCACCGACGACGGGCGGATCAGGGCCAGCCTGCCGACGATCAGGAAGCTGGCAGGGACCGGCGCGCGGGTGCTGATCTGCGCGCATCTCGGCCGTCCCAAGGGCGGCAGCCTGGCCGAGCGGATGGCCGGCGGGCCGTCACTCGCCCCGGTGGCGGCCAGGCTCGCCGAGCTGCTCGGCCAGCCGGTGCCGCTGGCGCAGGACGTGGTCGGCGAGTCGGCTGCGGCGGTTGCCGCAGGGCTCGCCGACGGCGACGTGGCGCTGCTGGAGAACGTCAGGTTCGAGCCGGCCGAGACCAGCAAGGACGACACAGAGCGCGCCGCGCTCGCGGCCAGGCTGGCCGCGCTGGCCTCGCTGTATGTGGGTGACGGGTTCGGCGCGCTGCACCGCAAGCACGCCAGCGTCTACGACCTGCCCGAGCTGCTGCCGCACGCGGCCGGCGACCTGGTGCTCGCCGAGCTCGCGGTGCTGCGGCGGCTCACCGGCAGCCCTGACCGGCCGTACGTGGTGGTGCTCGGCGGCGCCAAGCCGTCGGACAAGCTGCCGGTGATCTCGAACTTGCTCGGCGTCGCCGACCGGCTGCTGATCGGCGGCGGCATGTCCTACACCTTCCTGGCCGCCAGCGGGTACGAGGTCGGCAAGTCACTGCTGGAGGCCGACAAGATCGACGAGGTCCGCGCGGTGATGGCGGAGGCCGGCCGGCGCGGCGTGCAGATCGTGCTGCCGGTCGACCTGGTGGGCGCCGTGGAGTTCGGACCCGATGCCGAGCATGCGGTGTTCCCGGTCACCGCGTTCCCCGCCGACCGGGAGAGCCTGGACATGGGGCCAGCCACCAGGGCGCTGTTCGCCGGGCAGCTGGCCGACGCCAGGACGGTGTTCTGGAACGGCCCGGTCGGGGTGTTCGAGTTCCCCGCGTTCTCCGCCGGCACCCGCGCGGTAGCCGAGGCGATCGCCGCGGTCGACGGGTTCACCGTGGTGGGCGGCGGTGACTCGGCCGCCGCGGTGCGGCGGCTTGGCATCGCCGAGGACTCGTTCAGCCATATCTCGACGGGCGGCGGCGCGAGCCTGGAGTTCCTGGAGGGCGCCACGCTGCCCGGCGTGGCCGCGCTGGAGACGGACTCGTGACCGGCCGCAGTCGCAAGCCCCTGGTGGCCGGCAACTGGAAAATGCACAACAACCACTTCGAGGCCATCGCGCTGACCCAGCGGCTGGCCTTCACGCTGCAGGAGCGGGACTTCAAGGCGGCCGACATCGTCGTGCTGCCGCCGTTCACCGCGCTGCGCAGCGTGCAGACCCTGATCGAGGGCGACAAGCTCAAGCTCGGCTACGGGGCGCAGGACCTGTCCGAGCACGACGACGGCCCGTACACCGGCGACATCTCCGGCCGGATGCTGGCCAAGCTCGGCTGCCAGTACGTGCTGGCCGGGCACTCCGAGCGGCGGCAGTACCACCACGAGGACGATGCCGTGGTCAGGGCCAAGGTCCAGGCCGCGGTGCGGGCCGCGATCACGCCGATCCTGTGCGTGGGCGAGCCGCTCGACGTGCGGCAGCAGGGCGGGCAGCTTGGCTACACCCTCGGCCAGCTCGACCGGTGCCTCGACGGGTTCCCGACGGCCCAGGTGGCCGAGTTTATCGTGGCATACGAGCCGGTATGGGCGATTGGTACCGGTGAGGTGGCCACGCCGGAGGACGCCCAGGAGGTCTGCGCGGCCATCAGGAAGCGCATTTCCGCCGTTCACGGGGACGAGGCAGGCCGTGGTGTGCGTATCCTGTATGGCGGGTCAGTGAAGCCAGACAATATGCCCGCGATCATGGCTCAGCCAGACATCGACGGGGCCCTGGTCGGCGGCGCGAGCCTGGATGCCGGTGATTTCGTCGGAATCTGCCGGTACCGTGGGCTGAGCGCAACTACCTGAGCGTGACCGCCTGGCGAACCTGGCCTCGCGGTGCCATGGCGCCGCGGCCGGACAGCACAGAAAGACGAGAGCAGCAGTGGTTATCGCCTTCTCGATCGTCCTGATCATCACGAGCTCGCTCATGGTGCTGCTCGTGCTGCTGCACAAGGGCAAGGGCGGCGGCCTGTCCGACCTGTTCGGCGGCGGCATGTCCTCCAGCCTTGGCTCGTCTTCGGTGGTTGAGCGGAACCTGGACCGGATCACGATCTTCACTGGAATCCTGTGGTTCCTGTGCATCGTGGCTCTTGGCCTGCTGGCCAACCGCTGACGATCTCTGGGCTCCGGCAAGCGGCCGCCGGAGCTGGCCTTCTGGTGAGCAAGGGGTGAGCAGTGAGTAGTGGCAATGCCATTCGGGGCAGCCGCGTCGGCGCGGGTCCGATGGGCGAGGCCGAGCGGGGCGAGGCAGCCCCGCGGGTGCGGGTGTCGTTCTGGTGTTGCAACCGGCACGAGACCATCCCAAGCTTCGCCAGCGACGCGGCAGTACCCGAACTGTGGGACTGCCCGCGCTGCGGCCTGCCGGCCGGCCAGGACCAGGCGAACCCGCCGGCGCCGCCGCACGCAGAGCCCTACAAGACGCACCTGGCGTACGTCAAGGAGCGCCGCAACGACACCGACGGTGCCGCGATCCTGGCCGAGGCCCTCGAGCGCCTCCGCAAGGGTGCATGACCGGCTAGCCGCGCCCCAGCCGTTTTTTGTCCGCGGGGGGTCCGGGGGGTCCTCCCCCCGGGCCAGCACCGCATTAGTCGAAGTCGCGGTCACGCGACTTCGACTAATGCGCAAAAGCCTCACGCTGGTTGGCGGGCATCAGCGGGACCGGCTGGGTGTCGGCCTGGTCGAGCACCTCGAGCTGGGTGGTCAGGTCGGCGATCAGCATGTCGGCGAGGTCGCGGCTGAAGCCGTTCCTGATCACGATCCGCAGCACCGCGGTGTCCTGCATGTTCTCGGGGAAGGTATAGGCGGGCACCAGCCAGCCGCGCTGCCTGAGCCGCTCCGACAGGTCGAACACCGTGTAGCCGGCCGCCGCCGGGTCGCGCAGCGCGAACGCCAGCACCGGCAGGTCGCTGCCGTCTGACAGCAGCTCGAACGGGCCGAGGGCGTCGATCTTGGCGGCCAGGTATTTGGCGACCTCCTGGCAGCCGAGCTGGATCTCGCGGTAGCCGTAGAAGCCCAGCCGGATGAAGTTGTAGTACTGGGCCGCCACCTGGCCGCCGGGCCTGGAGAAGTTCAGCGCGAACGTGGGCATCTCGCCGCCCAGGTAGTTCACCTTGAACACCAGGTCATCGGGCAACGCGGCGGCATCACGCCAGATCACCCAGCCGACGCCAGGGTAGACCAGCCCGTACTTGTGCCCCGAGGTGTTGATCGAGGCGACCCTCGGCACCCTGAAGTCCCAGTCCAGGTCGGGATTGAGGAACGGCGCCACGAACCCGCCGGAGGCCGCGTCGACGTGGATCGGAATGTCGCAGCCTGCCCGCGACTGCAGCCGGTCAAGCTCGGTGGAGATCTCGTGCACCGGCTCGTAGCTGCCGTCCATGGTGGAGCCGAGCACCGCGACCACGCCGATCGTGTTCTCGTCACACCGCTTGACCGCCTCGGCCCCGGTCAGGTGCAGCCTGCCAGGCTCCATCGGCACCTGGCGCGGCTCGACCTGCCAGTACCTGCAGAACTTCTCCCAGCAGACCTGCACGTTGGCGCCCATCACCATGTTCGGCTTGCTGACGTCCTTGCCCTCGGCCTGCCGGCGAGCCCGCCAGCGCCACAGCAGCGCCATCCCGCCCAGCATGCAGGCCTCGCT
>JASHQL010000165.1 GCA_030039155.1 Streptosporangiaceae bacterium
CCTCGGTGTCCAGGACGAACAGATCCCGGCCGATGTGCCGGCGCGTGCCTCGGTGTACCGGTCGCTGCTGCGGGACAGGCACGCGCTGGTCGTCCTGGACAACGCCGGGTCAGAGGATCAGGTACGCCCGTTGTTGCCTGGGGCCGGCGCCAGCCGGGCCGCGAGTTCCGCGGCATCCCAGCCCGGCCGGCTGACCAGCCGGTTCCCGATGATCCGCAGCGCCAGCGGCATGCCATCGCAGAATTCGGCGAGCTGGATCAGCGCCGCTTCGTCGTCCCCCGCGGCACGCTGGCCCAGGATCCCGGTCAGCAGTTCCACGGCCTCCGGCAGCGGCAGCGGCGCGAGGGGGAGCCTGCGTACCCCCTCAAGGCCGGCCAGCAGCCGCTTGGCCGTGATCAGCGCCCGGCCGGCGCCGGCCCCGGGCAACAACGGGCGCACCTGATCCTCTGACCCGGCGTTGTCCAAGACGACCAGCGCGTGCCTGTCCCGCAGCAGCGACCGGTACACCGAGGCACGCGCCGGCACATCGGCCGGGATCTGTTCGTCCTGGACACCGAGGGCGCGCAGCAGCAGCCACAGGGCGTCGGCTGCGGCCGCAGGCTGCGGCGACATGCCGAGCAGGTCAACGAAGAACACCCCGCCGGGGAATTTCGGCTGCAGCAGGTGGGCCGCCCTGATGGCGAGCGTGGTCTTGCCCATGCCCCCGGAGCCGGTGATGAGGCCGACCAGGCCGGCCCCCGGCGCGCTCTCGGCGTCTACCAGCTCACCGATCCAGGCCAGCTCCGCGGCCCGGCCGGTGAAGTCGTCGACCGGCCTTGGCAGTTCGCACAGGCCGGCCGGCCGGGTCCAGTGATCCCGCAGCCTGCCATCACGGGCCAGCTCGACAAGCTGCCTGCGGGCATCCCCGGCCAGCGCAAGCGCGTCTGCCAGGGCAGTGACTGTCCGGTGCTGCGGCCCTTTGCTGCGGCCGCGCTCGATATCGGACAAGGTCCTTGCGCTGACCCCGGACCGCTCGGCCAGCTGCTCCAGCGTCAGCCGGGCCGCGCGCCGGTGACCGCGCAGCACCTCTCCGAAAGCCAGCTGTCCAGTGATAGACGAACTATAGGGAACGAGCCAGCTCCCATCGCGGCGAGCACAACCCAGTGCTGGCCGCGGGCATATCGGGGCCGCGGCGGCGGTTGACTCGCTCTGTCGGCCAGGTTCGGACCGAATGCATCCGTCCGCGGCCTGGCTCAATGTCACCGGCGACAGTAAGGACTCGCAGACGTGAGCTTGTACGACATCCCCGTGAACACCCTGTCCGGCCAGCCGTCATCGCTCGGCGGCCTGTCAGGCAAGACGCTGCTTATCGTGAACGTGGCGTCCAAGTGCGGCCTCACCCCGCAGTACACCGGGCTCGAGCACCTGCAGGAGCGGTTCGCCGACCAGGGTTTCTCCGTTGTCGGGTTCCCCTGCAATCAGTTCGGCGGCCAGGAGCCTGGCAGCGCCGAGGAGATCGCCGAGTTCTGCTCGACCAGCTACGGCGTGAGCTTCCCGATGTTCGAGAAGATCGAGGTCAACGGCGAGGGCCGGCACCCGATCTACACCGAGCTGACCGCGGTGCCGGACGCCGAAGGCCAGGCAGGGGACATCCAGTGGAACTTCGAGAAGTTCCTGGTCGGTCCCGACGGCGCGGTGCTCGGCAGGTACCGGCCGATGACCGACCCTGAGGCACCAGAGCTGGTGGCCGCCATCGAGGCGAGCCTGTCAGCTGGCTGAGTCCGCGGGCTTCGCTGGCGGCTCAGCCGAGCCGCGGCTGATCTCGCCAGGTGTCTGGCCGGCCAGCCTGGACATCTCCCTGGTGAGGTGCGCCTGGTCGGCGTAGCCGGCGTCCGCGGCGACCTGCGCCAGATCGACGGCAGGCTTGCCCGCGGACAGCTGCGCCAGCGCGCGGCGGAACCGTAGCACCCAGTGCAGCGTCTTCGGCCCGTAGCCGACTGCAGCGTCGAACCGCCGCCGCAGCTGCCGCTCGCTCACCGCAAGCTCAGGCGCCAGCGCGGCAACGCTCGACCGGCCGCCGGCGATCAGGTCAGCCGCCCGCAGCACCAGCTTGTCCGGCTCGCCCGCCTGCACCAGCCGTGCGGCGATCACCGTCAGGCGCTGCAAAGCCTGCTCTGGCGTCAGGTCAGCCGGCAGCTCGCGGGCCAGCCACGGCTGGATGTCGCCGGCGTCAACCCGCTGATCAAGCAGCGCGATCAGCGGCAGGCCGAGCAGGGCGCCGCCGGCTCCTGGCCTGAACCTGATGCCGATCACCACGTTGCCTGGCGGTGCCTCGTCCGGCCACGGCCCGGTGTCCGGGCCAGCGACGTACGCGCCGCGCCCCTGCTGCCAGATCAGGTCCGTGCACCCGTCTGGCATCACCTGGGTGACCGACGGCGCCGCGCCGACCGTCACCCCCGACCACATGCAGGTCAGCGCATGCTCGAGCCCGGCCGGCGGCGGCCACTCGTGGTAGCCGGCTGCCAACTCCACCCGACCAGTCTGCACCTGCGATGGCCGATTCGTTCAATACGAGGCCCTGGTGACCATGGTGGGCTTGAGCCATGCAAAAGCCAGACATGAAGGCAGCAGAGTCGTTCCTCGCAAACACGGCACGGGTACTCGACCGGCGCCGGTTCGATCGCCTGTACCACGACGGTCCCGCTGGCCCGGTCAGGGACGCGGTGGCCGCCTACCGCAACCCCGACGGCGGCTTCGGCCATGCCCTCGAGCCCGACCTGCGCTGCGCGGTCAGCCAGCCGGCCGCCGCCGAGCTCGCGCTGCGCATCCTGGACGAGGCGGACGCCTGGGACGCCGGGCTGGCCGGCGGTGCCTGCGACTGGCTGGCCGCCAACAGCCCGGCAGACGGCGGCGCGGCCTTCGTGCTGCCCGGCGTCGACACCGGCCCGCACGCGCCGTGGTGGGTGGTCGAGGACGGGGTGCCGGCCTCGCTCATCGCGACCGGGATGATCGCCGGCACGCTGCACGCGCGCGGGTTCAGCCACCCGTGGCTGGACCGGGCCACCGAGCTGATGTGGTCGCGCATCGACGGGCTGGCCAGCGCCAGCGGGTACGAGATGTTCGGCGTGCTGCGGTTCCTCGACCACGTGCCTGACCGGCCGCGGGCCGAGGCGGCCGCGGCCAAGGCGGGCAAGCTGCTGTTCGACTGCGACCTGGTCGCGATCGACCCGGAGGCGAGCGGTGAGGTGCACGGGCCGCTGGACTTCGCGCCTGAGCCTGGCTCGGTCGCGCGCCGGCTGTTCGAGCCCGAGGTGATCGACGCGCACCTTGACCACCTGGCCGCCGCGCAGCAAGACGACGGCAGCTGGATGTTCAACTGGATGGACTGGTCGCCTGGCGCGACCGCCGACTGGCGCGGGTTCCTCACCGTCGCCGCGATCCGGGTGCTGCGGGCCAACGGCCGGCTCTGACGCCAGGCCAGGGCCGCGCCCGGCCGCCTCGCGCGGCGGCGGCGGTGGCGCGGCCCGGCTCGCGGCGGGTGGCGAGGTGGAGGGATTTTCCGCACCCTCTGTCCTGGCACCATTAAGTGTGTGACCGGGGCAAACCAGCACTACCTGCCAGCATCGCTGATCGGCGGTTTTGGTATCCGACCGACCAACAGGAGGCTGTGACAGGCCAAGGTCGCCGTGCGCAGGAAGGCAACGGGCGCCGTTGACAGCGGCTTCCCGAAGGCGGAGACACTTGCTTTTCGGCCCGAGATGTACCGACTGGCATCTCCGCCGGCCGGCATCGACCCCGACATCGTCGATACGCTTTGGGATCCCGTGGAGAAAGTTCTCCCCGACCTGGTCGGTCGACTCACAGCGCGCCAGCTTCAGCCTAGTGATGATCAGCAGCTTCACGCCTACGCTGCGACCGCCGGGCTGCGCCACCCCACGTACGAAGCCCTCGCCGCCGACCACCAAGCAGAGCACGGCGGGGCGGCGCCACAGGGTGACGACGTGCAGTACATGCGAATTATTGGGCTGATAAACCAGCTTCCTGATGTACGAACGTGGCGGTGGCGAGTTCTGCATAGCCCTGCCGACGCTCCGCGGTTCATGATCACTGACCGCGGCTTGATGTATGTGGGCCACGAGGACTGGCCGGCCTATGGCCTCATGCTGCCGATGGGCCCGCGGGTGGCGATCCTCGGGTACCTCGACGACACCAGGCTCCCGCCCCGCCGCCCGGCCTTCGAGGAGCACCTTGATCTTTGCCAGAGCCAGATTGACTGGTTCAACGCCGCGGCCTGGGACGACCCGTACATCGAAGTTCTCATCGCGCATCCGGATGACCGGAGCCGACTGGTCAACCTTCCGGATCACAGGAACCTGCGAGTCAACGCGCTCGGGCCGTTCCGCATGAGGAAGTCGCGGGGGTTGTTCGACTGAACGGCGGCGCCAGCCGGCCAGGGTCGGCTGTCTTGATCGTGGTGCCGAGGAAGGTGATGGTGGAGCCGGGCTTCATGGTGCCGGTCGGCACCGTCACCACCGTTGCTATCTCGGTCGTGATGCCGACGAACGTGATGACGGAGTCGGGCTTTATGGGCGTGCCGGTCGTCACCAGCCTGCGGTCCACGTCCGGCCGTCAGCACGTGGACGGTGCGTTGCTCTCTGTGACCGGCGTCACATGCACGCCTTGACGGCCACTAAACTTGCGTCGCCGTAAGGCTGCATGCCGCGACTGATGACCGCCACCTCTGTTGCTGATCTCCGCCTACTGCTCCCGCTAACGGCGAAGACCCGCAGCCCTGCCTGCAGAGGCAGAAGACCTCCGCCCGGATGGTCGCGATCAGCCCTGCTTCCGCCTACCCGCAGACAGACCCTCTACCGCCAGCTCGACATCGTGAGGTGTATTAAAGATCTTGGACAGGTTCTCTTAGCTGAGAGGATCTGTTCATGCCAGAGCATCGCCGTAAGTTCAGCCCGCAGTTCAAGGCTGAGGCCGTGCAGATGGTTATCGAGACCGGCAAGCCGATCGCCGAGGTCGCTCGTGATCTTGGCATTCATGACGGGACCCTGGGGAACTGGGTGACCGCGTGGC
>JASHQL010000166.1 GCA_030039155.1 Streptosporangiaceae bacterium
GTCACCCACCTGCCAGCACGACTGTCACCTGGAACGGTCGCGCGCCGCGCTAGCCAGCCGAGGCGCCCAGCCGTAGCCGCCGGTCTGTGGTCTCCCGCCGGCCAGGCGCAGGTCTTGGGTCTCCCGGCGGCTGGCGCCGGTCTGTGGCCGCCCGCCGGCAGCGCCAGTTCCCCGCAGCCACCCGTTGGCAGGCGGCCGTTCCCGCAGCCGCGCGTCGGTGGGCGCCCGTGCGTAGGCGCCGGTCTGTGGCTTCGCGCCGCCAGGCGCCAGTTCCCGCAGCCACCCGTCGGTGGGCGCCCGTGCGCAGGCGCCGGTCTGTGGCTTCCCGCCGCCAGGCGGCCGTTCCCGCAGCCACCCGTCGGTGGGCGCCCGTGCGTAGGCGCCGGTCCGTGGCCGCTCGTCGGCAGGCGCCCGTTCCCGCAACCTCCGGTCCGCAGGCGCCGCGACCATCGGCCCGGTCGGCGCGGCGCATCCGCGGCCCTGCGTAGGATCGTGGCTCGGCATGGAGGTGCACCGTGGGCGAATTCGTTCGGGTAGAGGCCGATCAGGCGGTCGCGACGATCAGGCTGGACCGGCCGCCGATGAACGCCCTGAGCGACGCGGTTCAGGCCGAGCTGCTTGCTGCCGCCAGTCAGGTGTCGGCCGACCCTGACATCAGGGCAGTGATCTTGTGGGGCGGCGAGCGGGTGTTCGCGGCAGGTGCCGACATCAAGGAAATGTCGGCAGCCGGCACCGTGCGGATGGACCGGCAGAGCAAGCGGCTGCAAGACGCGCTCACCGCGGTGGCTAGGATCGGCAAGCCGGTGGTGGCGGCGATTACCGGGTATGCGCTCGGCGGCGGCCTCGAACTCGCGCTGTGCGCGGACTTCAGGGTGGCCGGCCAGGGCGCGCGGGTCGGCCAGCCGGAGATCCTGCTTGGCCTCATCCCTGGCGCCGGCGGCACCCAGCGGCTGCCCAGGCTGATCGGCCCGGCCAGGGCCAAGGACCTGATCTATACCGGCAGGTTCGTGGCGGCGGCGGAGGCGCTGGCCATCGGTCTTGTGGACCAGGTCGTCCCCGATGACCAGGTGTACCAGGCGGCGCGTGAGCTGGTAGCGCGGTATGCGGCGGGACCGGCGATCGCCCTGCAGGCGGCCAAGCGCGCCATCGACCAGGGCCTGGAGACCGACATCGAGACTGGGCTTGAGATCGAGCGGCTCAATTTCACCGGCTTGTTCGCCACCGAGGATGCAAGCGCGGGCATGCGCAGTTTCGTGGAGAATGGGCCTGGCAAGGCCACGTTTTCCGGCCGCTGAGCACGCACCGACCTGGACGGGGGAGTGATGACCGAGTCTGCTGATGCCCTGTCGCTCGACCTGGTCACGGCAGCGCTGCGGGCGGACAGCTCCGACATCGCGATCTACGCGCGGGTGCTGACCGAGTCGCTCGGCGACTCGCTGCCGCCTGGCTGCGTCAGCGTGGACAGGGAACGGGCGTCGATGTCAGATCGCATGCACGGTAAGCCGGGCGCGGTGAAGAAGATCACCGTCCGGCTTGGTGACCAGGTCATGACCCTGGGCACCCAGCGCGGCGCGCCGGTGGCCGAGATCTGCCGCGAGGTACGTGGCGTGGTGCTGTCCAGGCAGCCGGTCCCGGTCGCGCAATGGGCGGCCGAGCTGGCGAAGGCGCTGGTGGTGCACGCCGAGCAGAACGCCGCGGCGGCCGAAGCGCTGCGCCGCATGGTCACTGGCGGCTAGGTGACCCGCGGTGCGGCCTGCCCTGGCCAGGCGCCCGGCCTGGCGCCCGGCCAGGCTTCGTAGGCTCTTGTCATGACCGTCTCGGCGGAACAGCGGCCGGACAGGCTCGGCTGTTACCGGCTTGGCGAGCAGCTCGGCGCCGGCGGGATGGGCGTGGTCTATCTCGCCGTGGCGCCAGACGAACAGCTGGTCGCCATCAAGGTGCTGCGCCAGGCCGTGATGGCCGACGAGACGGCCAAGCGGCGGCTCGCCCGCGAGGTCGAGACCATGCGCAGGGTGCGCAGCCCGTATGTGGCCGAGGTGCTTGACGCCGACGTCGAGGGCGACCGTCCGTACATCGTGACCAGGTACGTGCCCGGCCGGACCCTCGAGGACACGGTCAACTCCGGCGGCCGGCTGTCCGGCGAGCCGCTGGTCAGCCTGGCCAGCGGCCTGGCCAGCGCGCTGGCCGCGGTGCATGCGGCCGGCGTGGTGCACAGGGACCTGAAGCCGGCCAACGTGATGCTGGTCGACGGCCAGCCCGTGGTGATCGACTTCGGTATCGCGCAGGCCCCGGACTCGACCAGGCTCACCATGACCGGCATGTTCATGGGCACGCCCGGTTATCTCGCTCCCGAGGTCATCGAGGGCGCGCCGAGCGGGCCAGCGGCAGACGTGCACTCCTGGGGCGCCACGATGGCGTTCGCGGCAACCGGGCGCCCGCCGTTCGGCACCGGTGCGTTCGAGGCGATCTTCTACCGGATCGTGCACGGCGAGCCAGACCTGTCCAGCCTGCCGACCGCGCTGCTGCCGCTCGTCCTGGCGGCACTGGCCCGTGACCCGGCGCGCCGTCCGACCTCGGCCGACCTGTACGCGCTGGCCGCCGGGCTGCAGCCGGCCGCGATGGTG
>JASHQL010000167.1 GCA_030039155.1 Streptosporangiaceae bacterium
GTCGCGGACGACCTGCACCGCGGCTCCGTCCAGCAGGATCCTCCGGTACTCAGGCATGCCTCTCCTTGCTCCACGTAGCGACGTTTGGAGTTCTGGTGCTAGTCGATTGGTACTAAAACTCCAACCGTCGCGCGGTGCTGACCGGTCGGCGTCACGCCGCAGGCGCCGTCCAGCCGCCGTCGGGCCGGTCGAACCACAGGTGCACCTGGCCGGTGCCGATCGCGTTCTCGTACTCGCTGTACAGCCGTCCGGGCGCAGTGACCGCCTCCGAGCCAAGCGCCGCGATCATCATCAGGTAGTGCGCGAACTTCGCCTCAGGCCTGACCTTCAGGTACTCCGGCATGGTGTCGAGCACCTTGGCGTGCGAGCCCGCCTCGAACCAGGCGATCCGCTCCAGGTCAGCCGCCCGCGCCTGCGGCGTCCTGATGTGCACCGGGTCGCTGGCCTCGTGCGCGCGCAGTTCGCGCAGCGGCCAGAAGGTGTGCGACAGCGCGCCCGAGCCGAGCACGATCACCTTGCGGTCGCAGCCAGCGATGGCCGCGCCGAGCGCCCGGCCGGCCCGCAGGAAGTCCTCGGTGTCGCCGGTCTCCGCGGTGTTGCTCATGGTGACCCAGCGCTTGGCCAGGCCGCGGCCGAGGTAGTCCCACAGGTTGACGGTGGCGTAGTAGATCGGCAGCGCCGGGTCGTCGATCGCGGTGATCCAGGTGCCGTGCGCCTCGCCGAGCCCGGCGACGGCGTGGGCTAGCGCCGGGTCACCAGGGAAGTCGTAGGGCACCCTGCTCATGCCCCGCGGCAGCTCGTCGGAGGTGAACAGGCCGGCCCGCAGCGAGTGCGCGGTGATCACGAACTCCACCGTGGTGAACCAGTGCGAGTCGATGACCACCACGGTGTCGTAGTCGAGCACCTCGAACACCTCGCGGCGCAGCCGCTGCAGGCCGGGGACCAGGCTAATCTCCTTGCCGTCGTTGAGCGCGCGCCGGTCCGCCTCTGGCAGCATGATGGTCGGCACGTGCGCGAGCAGGCCGGCACCGACGATTTCACCCATCGGCTCGCCATCCCCTCGGTGCGTACACGGTGTTCTTGACGTCGCAGTAGAAGTCGAAGCTCCAGGTGCCGCCCTCGCGCCCGATGCCCGACTGCCTGGCCCCGCCGAACGGCGCGCGCAGGTCGCGGACGAAGAAGCAGTTCACCCAGACCGTGCCGGCCACCAGGTCTGCCTGCACCCGCGCGGCCCGCTGCTGGCTGCCGGTGAAGACCATCGCCGCCAGGCCGTACCTGGTGCTGTTCGCCAGCGCCACGGCCTCCTGCTCTGCGCCGAACGTCTGCAGCGTCAGCACCGGGCCGAAGACCTCCTCGGTGACGATCTCGGCATCCGGCCGCACCTGGTCGAGCAGCGTGGGCTGGTAGTAGAGCCCGCCGCCCGGCCGCACTCCCCCGCCGGCCAGCACCCGCGCGCCGCCGGACACCGCACGCCGCACGAAGCCGTCGATGCGCTCCAGGTGCGCGCGGCTGATGTTCGGCCCGACGTCGGTGCTGTCATCCCGTGGATCACCCTGCCGCACCGCGGCGATCTTGCCGAGCAGCCGCGCGGTGAACTCCTCAGCCACTTGCGAGGCCACCAGCAGCCTGCTGCCGGCCAGGCACACCTGCCCGGCGTTGTCGAACTGCCCGGCCGCGTTGGCGGCCGCAAGCTCCAGGTCCGCGTCCTCGAACACGATCAGCGGCGACTTCCCGCCGAGCTCGAGCGAGACCGGGGTGAGCTGCCGGCCGGCCGCCGCCGCCACCGCCTGCCCGGACGTCACCGATCCGGTGAACGCGACCCTGGCCACCTCGGGATGCGCGACCAGCGGCGCGCCAGCCGACTGCCCGGTGCCCTGCACCACGTTGAACACCCCGTCAGGCAGGCCGGCCCCGGCGCAGATGTCGGCGAGCAGGCTGGCGGTGAGCGGGGCAAGCTCGGGCGGCTTGGCGACCACCGTGTTGCCGGCCGCGAGTGCAGGCGCGATCCGCCAGGTCGCCAGCATGAGCGGCGCGTTCCACGGCGTGATCACCGCGGTCACCCCTGCCGGGCACCAGGACACCTGCTCGCGGTGCTCCCTGATCTCCAGCGGCGGCGCCGCAAGCTGATCGAGCCAGTCGGCGAAGAACCTGAAGTTCTGCGCGACCCTCGGCATGACGCTGCGCCGGTGCGAGCGCAGCAGCGCGCCGTTGTCCATGGTCTCGACGACTGCCAGTTCCGCAGACCGGTCCTCGATGCCGTCGGCGACCGCCCGTAGCACCGCTGCCCGCTCTGCCGGGGCAGTGCGTGACCAGGAGGGGAACGAGTCGGCCGCCGCCTGGACCGCCTCGTCGACCTCGGCGGCAGTCCCCGCCGAGACCGCGGCAAGCTCGGTCTGGTCCACCGGCGAGATGTCGGCGAAGGTGGCAGCGGAGCCGACCCGCTTCCCGCCGATCCAGTGCCTGGTGTCGACCAGCACGCCGGCCACGTCAGCTGAGCCCAACCCGCCTCCCCTCCCGCCCGGTCAATCGTTTGGACCCAAATTATCGCGGGCCGTCTCGCATGTGGTCAACAGCCAGCGTCAGCCCACCGGCTCGCCGCGCTCGGCCAGCACCCTGCCGCCGTTCCAGGTCACGCCGACCTGGCGGTAGTAGCCGCCGATGATCTCATCCACGGCCAGCCTGGACAGTTCCTCGGTCGGCGAATCGAACAACTCGAGCGTCGCGTCGCCGCGCCAGGCCTGGCCGCCCTCGAAGCTGGCGCTGCCGGACTCGACGAGCTCGTCAAGCGCGTCGGCGCCACCTGCCTCGATGGCCGGCAGCCACCGATGGTGCGCCATCGGGTGCGCGTTCACGAAGCCGTTGGCCGGCGATTCCTCGCGCAGCGTCAGCACCGCCTGAGCCAGCCTGCGGTCGGCGGCGGCGAGCGTGCCGGCGAACACGCCGCCAGCCGCGATCCTCGGCGCCGCCTGGCCGAACGGGTGCGGCCGGGTCTGGTGGATCGAGCCGAGCTTCTTCGGATAGCCCTGATGCAGGCCGCGGGCCAGCGCGAAGTCCGAGTCCACCCAGATGTACACGCAGCGGGAGTACACCCGGCCACCGAAACTGCACCTGACCACCGCGAAGCACTCCTTGTACTGCGCCAGCACCGGATCGAGCAGCTCCTCCCGGCTCTGCCCGCAGGACTGCCAGTCGGCCCAGATCAGCGCGACCGCCCCGGGATCGTCGGGCGCCGGGCCGAGCGGCGCTGGCAGCAGCTCGGCCACCCTGGCCGGGTCGGTGCGGTACTCCACGGTGAGCAGGTCGCCTGAGTAGTACCACGGCGGCGGCGGCAGCAGCGACGACTTGCCGGTCGCGGTGCGCGGGTAGAAGAAGCCGGTGACCGTCATGCCTGCTCCGATCGTCGCAGCCGGCCGGCTCTTGCCTGCCGTCGCGCCTGCCGTTTACGCTGCCAGGGATTGTTTGCACCCAAACGTTCCACACCCAGGCCTGCCGCGCCAGGCCGGCCAGCAGGGCGGGAGCCGCCGTGACGCCACCAGCTGACATCACTGCCGTCACCGAACGGCTGCGCGCGCAGGACGTCGACGTGGTGCGGGTGTCCTACCCGGACATGATCGGCGTTGACCGTGGCCGCGATGTGCTGCTCGGCCAGCTTCCCACCGCAGCCGAGCATGGCCTGGCATTCTGCCGCGCGGTCTACCACACCTCGCCGCGCGGCGACGTGGTGCCGGTGCAGGGCGGGCTCGAGGACGGGCTGCCCGACATCACGGTGTACCCGGACCTGGGCACGCTGACCCCGCTGCCGTGGGAGCCAGGTGCCGCCTGGTGTCTCGGCGACGCGGTCACCGCAGCGGGCGCCCCGGCCCCTGAGTCGCCGCGGCAGGTAGCGCGCAGCGTGGCCGGCCGGCTCGAGGGGCTCGGCGTGCGCGTGGTCTGCGGTCCCGAGCTTGAGTTCTACGTCTGCGAGCAAGCGGCTGACGGCAGCTGGCAGCGGTACGCCAACGACCTAGGGAACGTGTACGTGGTCGGCCGCAAGGGCGACCCGCAGGGCCTGCTGGTGCAGTTGCTGCGCCAGCTCAGGGACGCCAAGCTGCCGGTGACCGCGGCCAACCACGAGTTCTCGCCTGGCCAGTTCGAGATCAACCTGGCGCATGCGGGCCTGCTCGAGGCCGCCGACCAGGCGTTCAGGCTCAAGTCAGCGGTGCAGGAGATCGCCCGCCAGCGCGGGCTGCTCGCCACGTTCATGGCCAAGCCGTTCAACGACGAGGGCGGCTCCGGCTTCCACGTGCACGTGTCGCTGGCCGGCGACGGCGGCGAGAACGTGTTCGGCGACCCCGGCGACACCGACGGCCTGTCCGCCGCTGGCAGGCACGCGGTGGCCGGCGTGCTCAGGCACGCGCCGGCGCTGAGCGCGCTGCTGAACCCGACCATCAACTCCTACAAGCGGTTCGGCCCTGACACGCTCGCGCCGTGGCTGATCGACTGGGGCCTCGACAACCGCAGCGCGATGGTGCGGATCCCGCCCGAGCGGGGCGAGGCAGCCAGGATGGAGGTGCGGCTCGGCGACGCCACCGCCAACCCGTACCTAGCGATGGCCGCCATCGCGGCGGCCGCCTACCTGGGCATCGAGGACAAGGCCGAGCCGCCGGCCAAGCTCGAGGGCTACGGCTACGACCCGTCCGCCGCGGACAAGCTGCCGGTCAGGCTGGCCGACGCGCTGGACGCGCTGGCGGCCGACACCGAGCTGACCGACGTGCTCGGCGGCTACTTCGTGACCTCCTTCCTGAGCTACAAGCGCAACGAGATCGAGCGGTTCGAGCGGTACGTCACCGACTGGGAGTTCGGCGAGTACGCCTATCACCTGTAACAGCTGGGCGGGGCCATGCAGGACAGCGCGATCGCGGCCAGGGCCGCGCAGGTCACCGTCGAGCAGCTCGAGGCCGACCCGTACCCGGTCTACGGCTGGCTCAGGCGGGCAGCGCCGACTTGCTTCATCCCTGCCGTCGGGCTCTGGTTCGTCACCCGCTACGACGATGTCGAGTTCGCGGCCACCCACCCTGACCTGTTCACCGCCGAGCTCGACGACTCGCCCGTGGACCGGACGTTCGGCTCGCCGACGATCATCACGGTGGACGGCGACCGGCACCGGGAGCTGCGCCGCGGGCTCGACTCGAAGTACCGGCCGCGGCAGGTGCAGCAGTACATCGACGACCTGGTCAGGCCGATCGCCGCAGAGGCGCTCGACCGGCTGGCCGGGCGGGACACCGCCGAGCTGCTTGCCGACTACCTGGAGCCGGTCTCGGTGCTCAGCCTTGGCACCGTGCTCGGCGTGGCCGGGCTCGGCGCGGCCAGGCTGCGCGACTGGTTCTGGCGGCTGCACCAGGGCGTGATCAACTTCGAGGGCAACCCCGACAGGGCGCAGATCGGCCTGGCCTGCTCGCGCGAGATCGACGAGGAGCTGCGGCCGGTGTTCGACCGGCTCGCGGCAGCCGGCGACGACAGCACGATCTCGCACCTGCTGCACAGCGGCATGCCGGACGGCAGCTGCCGGGCCCGCGAGTTCGTGATGCCCACCCTGAAGGTGATCCTGCTCGGCGGCATGCAGGAGCCGGCGCACGGCGGCGCGTCGACCCTGGTCGGTCTGCTCAGCGACCTCGCCCAGCTCGACGCGGCGGCCGATGACCAGGACCTGCTGGCCGCTGCCGTCGAGGAGGGACTGCGCTGGGTATCGCCGATTGGCACGCAGACCAGGCAGGCGGCAGCCGACGTGACGCTCGGCGGCGCGACGATCCCGCGCGGTGCCGCCGTCGGCGCGCTGGTGTCATCGGCCAACAGGGACGAGACGAAGTTCGACGACCCTGACAGGTTCGACATCTTCCGGCCGCGGCGGGCCAACATCGCCTTCGGCGCTGGTCGGCACTTCTGCGCCGGGCACGCGTTCTCCCGTGCGCAGATCAGGATCGCGATCGAGATGCTGCTGGCGAGGTTCCCCGCGGTCGCGCTCGACCCGGCCAGCCCGCCGGTGTTCCGCGGCTGGGAGTTCCGCGCGCCGCGGCGGCTCGACGTCGTGCTGCACGGCCGTGCGCGGCGCCATCACCGCCAGCCCCGGAACCGAACGGAGAGCTGACGGCAGGCTTGCTGCGCTGAGGCAAAGAACGGCGTATCGGGATCGACGCCGGCCGCGGCCAGCGAGGTGTGAATGGCGCCGTCCTGCACGGTGGGGTCAGGGAAGTTCGGTATCCCGTGTGCGCGCATGCACTGAGCGTGCCT
>JASHQL010000168.1 GCA_030039155.1 Streptosporangiaceae bacterium
CCACGACGCGAGCCAGCCGGCCCGGGCCGAGCCAGCCGGCGGCGCGCCCGCCAGCGTGACCGTGGCGGCCACCTCGGTGCCGGTGCGCGCCGGGTCAGCCCACCGGCCGCAGCCCTGCGCCATCAGCACGTGCCTGCGCGGCGGCCAGCCGGGCAGGCCGCGCAGCAAGGCAAGCTGGCCCCTGGACAGCCCTGGCCGCCCGGCCGAGATGATCACATCAGGCCGGTGCGCCGCCATGAACTCGGCCGAGTCGAGCAGGTAGCCGTAGCCGGCCACCGCGCACGGCCCGCGCCTGGCGTTCGCCGACGGCTCGGCCAGCACCGGCCAGCCTGCCGCCTCCGCGAGCGCAAGCAGCGGAGCCGCGTCGTAGTCGCCGTCACCGCAGACCACCACCCCGCGCTCGGTCCAGTCGACCGAGACGGCAGGCCCGGCCTGCGGAGCCGGGCTGGCCACCGTCCACGGCGCGCCGCCGGCCCGCCCGTCGAGCGGTTCTGGCCACTGCGGGTCACCGGGCAGGCCGGCTCCCCCGTCCGGCAGGCCAGGCACCAGCGGCTCGCGCAGCGGCAGGTTCAGGTGCACCGGGCCGGCCAGCCCGCCCGCGCCGCCTGCGGCCGCCGCCCAGGCCCGGCAGGCCATCGACCGCCAGTACGCCGCCTGCCCGGCCCGCCGCTCAGGCACGCCGGCCTCGCAGTACCAGCGCACCGCGGTTCCGTACATCTTGACCTGGTCGACCGCCTGGTTCGCGCCGGTGCCGCGCAGCTCGGGCGGCCGGTCGGCGGTGAGCACGAGCAGCGGCACCGCGGACTCGTCCGCCTCGATGACGGCCGCGTGCAGGTGCGCGGCCGCGGTGCCTGAGGTGCACAGCACCACGACGGGCCGGCGGCTGGCCTTGGCCAGCCCGAGCGCCAGGAAGCCGGCCGAGCGCTCGTCGATCCTGACGTGCAGCCGGAGCCGGCCCTGCCGGTCCGCTGCATCCAGCGCCATCGCTAGCGGCGCGCTGCGCGATCCTGGCGCCAGCACCGCCTCGGCCAGCCCGCACCTGACCAGCTCGTCGACGAGCACGGTGCCGAACGCCGTGGACGGGTTCACGGCGGCGCTGGGCAGCGGGGACGACGCTCCAGACACCCCGCCGGCGGTCACCACGGCACGGCCGACAGGTGCGCGGCGGCCGCCAGCATCCGGTCCCGCCACGGCTGCGGATCGGCCGCCCACCGGTCCAGCTCGGCCGGATCGGCGACAGCGGCCCTGACCGGCAGCGAGCCACCCTCGGCGGCAAGCGGCGACGCGGTCACGTCGCCGGCCAGCAGGCTCATGGTGGCCAGCCCGCAGGCGTAGTCGAGCGACGGCAGCGCGGCCGCCAGCGCCACGCCTGCTGCCAGCCCGACCGAGGTCTCCACCGCGCTCGACACCACCACCGGCAGCCCGCAGGCCTCCGCGACCGCCAGCGCTGACCTGACGCCGCCCAGCGGCTGCGCCTTCAGCACCACGATGTCGGCCGCGCCGGCCGCCCGCACCGCGAGCGGGTCCTCGGCGCGCCTGATCGACTCGTCGGCGGCCAGCGGCACGTCCACCAGCCGCCGCAGCGAGGCCAGCTCGCCGAGCGTCGCGCACGGCTGCTCGGCGTACTCGAGGCGGAACGGCGCCAGCGCCCGCAGCATCCGCGCGGCCTGGTCGACCTGCCAGCCGCCGTTCGCGTCCACCCGCACCTTGCCGTCAGGGCCGATGGCGTCGCGCACCGCCGCCACCCTGTCGATGTCCGCGGACTCCGGCTGGCCTGGCTCGGCCACCTTGACCTTCGCGGTCAGGCAGCCGGACCCGGCCACGATCTGATACGCCTGCGAAGGCCCGACCGCAGGCACCGTGACGTTCACCGGAACGCAGGATCGCAGCGGCGCTGGCCAGCCGGCCCAGGCAGCTTCCAGCGTGCAGCTCAGCCAGCGGGCGCACTCGGCCGGGCCGTACTCGGGGAACGGGGAGAATTCGCCCCAGCCGGCCGGGCCGCGCACGACAGCTCCCTGGCGGATTGTCGTTCCCCGAAAACGTGTCGGCATCGGGATCGCGAAGGCCCGCAGCGTTGGCAGCAGGTCGGCCAGGACCGCGCGCGGGTCGGTCACGGGCGGCGCGGGAACCTGGCGAACTCGGGCGTGCGCTTGGCCACGTACGCGTCCCGGCCCTCCTGCGCCTCCTCGCTCATGTAGTAGAGCAGGGTCGCGTCGCCGGCGAATTGCTGCATGCCGGCGGCGCCGTCGGTGACGGCGTTCAGCGCGCCCTTGAGCATCCGCAGCGCCAGCGGTGACTTGGCCAGCATCTCCCGCGCCCAGCTGACCGTCTCGTCCTCCAGGTCGGCCAGCGGCACCACGGTGTTGACCAGGCCCATGTCCAGCGCCTGCTGCGCGCTGTACTGGCGGCACAGGTACCAGATCTCCCTTGCCTTCTTCAGCCCGACGGTCGCCGCGAGCAGCGACGAGCCGTAGCCGCCGTCGAACGAGCCCACCTTCGGCCCGGTCTGGCCGAACACCGCGTTGTCAGCGGCGATGGTCAGGTCGCAGCACACGTGCAGCACGTGCCCGCCGCCGATCGCGTAGCCGGCCACCATCGCGATCACCGGCTTCGGCGTGCGGCGGATCTGCACCTGCAGGTCGAGCACGTTCAGCCTGCCGACGCCCTTGCGGTCGGTGTAGCCGTCGTCGCCCCTGACCCGCTGGTCACCGCCGGAGCAGAACGCCTTGTCCCCCGCGCCGGTCAGGATGATCACGCCGATCGACGGGTCGTCCCTGGCCACGTTGAAGGCATGCGACAGCTCGAACAGCGTGGTCGGCCGGAACGCGTTGCGCACCTCAGGGCGGTTGATCGTGATCTTCGCGATGCCCTCGGTGATCGCGTACTTGATGTCGCTGTACTGCTGCCCGTCCGCAGGACCAGATTCCTGCCACTCGACCGCCACGTGCCCTCCTGCTCCGCCGGCCGTGCCGCGCTCACCGCGGGCCAACGGCCGGTGCCTGATCTGAACTGATTAACCTTACGACCGTGACGACGCGGCCCCTGCAAGCGGTCCTGGTCCCGGATCAGGCCGGTCCGCGCTTCCTCGGACTGCTCGCGGCGGCACTTGACGGGTCTGGGCCGGCCATCCTGCCGGTCGA
>JASHQL010000169.1 GCA_030039155.1 Streptosporangiaceae bacterium
TGCATGCCGGCCACGGCCTGCGCGGCGTTCCAGTAGCTGCCGAACGCCTCGGGACTGACCTGCAGGTGGCACTGCACGCTCGTGCAGGCGGCCTCCGGCATGATCGTGTCGACGTGGGTGAGCAGCCGCTCTGCGCCCTCGATGCAGATGCGCATCTCCTCGCCCCTGGCCGCGATCATCTGCTGGTTCAGCAGCCGGTACCTGGGGTTGGCCGACATGGTCTGCTCGGTGACGTCGCTCGGCCGCAGCGTCGGCAGGATGCCGACCAGCACGAGCCGGCTGGCCGTCTGCACGGCCCGGCCGGCCGCGTAGGCCATCGTGCTGCCCACGCTGTCCTCGAGGTCGGCCAGCGCCCGGCCGGTCAGCTCACGCGGCGGGACGTTGATCTCCAGGTTGAACTGACCGAGTTCGCCTGCCCAGCTCGGGTCGGCGATCGCCGCGAGCACCTCGGAGTTGCGCATGGCCGGCCGGCCGGCGTCATCGACCAGGTTGATCTCGATCTCGAGCCCGACCTGCCGCGGCTCTGACTCAAACCGCGACTCCCGCAGCATCCGGGCGAAGACGTCGAGGCACAACCGCACCTTCTCCCGGTACGCACGCCGGTCCTGCTGGCTGACGGTGATTTCCGGGACATCCCTGCCCATCGGACACCCTCCACTACTACCTCATGGGCGGGGGGCCTCAGCTCCACATTCGCACGTAATCAGCCCTCTGGCCAGGCCTGACGGCATGCTCCGTGGTCACCCGTTGATGTCCGGTTACATGCTATTTACGAAGTTCTCAACGTAGCAAGATGGAAACAGGTGGAACTAGTTTCTTGACACTGTCAGCGACTATTCATCAGGCTTGGCCCGAAACATGTCCTGCTGCCACGTCAGGGCTGGCACAGGCACGCATATGGCCATAGGAGGGCTGATATGCAGGTATTCCGACCGAAGAGGGCCGGAACCATCGCCGCGATCGGACTCGCTGTCACGGCGGTGGCCGGCGTCTTCAGCGCCACTGCCTCGGCAGCGCCCAGCGCATCAGGACCGCACTTCGTGGCCTTGCGCAACAGCGTGCCACGCAGCACTGACAAGATCACCGGCGGCTACCGCAGCAACCGCATGTCGGTCGAGATCGCGCTGGCGCCGAGGAACCAGTCGCAGCTCAACCGCGACCTGCGCGTGCTCAACACTCGCGGCAGCAAGAGCTACCACCGCTGGCTGCGCAAGGGCCAGTTCGACAAGCAATTTGCGCCGAGCAGCGCCAAGCGGTCAGCGATCGAGCGGTACCTCAGGTCGCAGGGCCTCAAGATCGGCACGTCCGCTTCCCCGTTCCTGGTCAGGGCCTACGGCTCCAGCCACCAGGTCGACGCCGCGTTCCGCACCACGCTCAGCACCTACCGTGACCCGCGCGGCATCAGCTACTTCTCCAACTCCACCTCGGTGAAGCTGCCCGCGTCGATCGCGCGCGGCGTGTACGGCGTGATCGGGCTGACCAACACGGTGCGCGAGCACACCAGCCTGGTCCGCCGACCGAATCCGCAGCGGCCGGCCGGGCACAGTCGTGGCGGCAGCGGACAGTCCTGCGAGACCGGATACGTCACTGCCACCGAGTTGTTCGACTATGTCAACAACGACACCGGGTTCCCGTATGGCTACGGCGGCGGCCCCGGCTGCGGCGGCCTGACCCCGTCGCAGACCAACTCCATCTACAACGCCCCGAACGCTGGCCCGCGTGGCCAGGGCCGCGGCGTGACCGCCGCGGTGTTCGAGCTGTCTGCCTACCAGGAGTCCGACATCGACACCTGGGCGCAGCAGTTCTACGGCCGGCGCTACACCCCGCCGCTGACCAACGTCAACATCGACGGCGGCCCGATCAACATCAGGTGCCCGGTCGGCGACCAGTGCCCGGCTGAGTACAACTACTACGCCAATGACATCGAGGTGGATGCCGACATCGAGATGACGCTGTCGGTCGCGCCTGACGTCAGCAACCTCATCGTCTACAACGCACCGAACGACTACACCGGTCAGACCGAGCTGGACGAGTACACGGCGATCGCCAACCAGGATGTCGCCGAGACGCTCAGCTCGAGCTGGGGCGTCTGCGAGAACGACGTGACCGGCCCGTACGTCGAGGCCGAGAACACGGTCTTCGAGCAGATGGCGCTGCAGGGGCAGAGCGTGTTCAGCTCCTCTGGTGACACCGGCGCGTTCGGCTGCATCAGGTCCGACGGCACCACCATCGTGAACGTGGGCGACCCGTCGTCCCAGCCGTGGGTGACCAGCGTGGGCGGCACCTCGCTGGAAAGCGACAACCCTGGCGACAACCCGAACCCCGGCTACCCGGCGAACGGCACCGAGACGGTGTGGAACGTCGACAGCCTGTGCAGCAACCAGGGCCCGGCGGCCGACAACGACGAGCAGGGCGGGCTGTTCTGGTGCGCAGAAACAGGGGCCGGCGGCGGCGGCTCGAGCCAGTGGTGGGGCCGGCCGTTCTACCAGCGCGGACCCGGTGTGAACAACCAGTACACCACGTTCGGCAACGGCAGCACTCAGTGCGCGCTGGCGGCCACCGGCACGCCGTGCCGTGAGGTACCGGACATCTCCGCGATGGCCGATGAGTACAACGGCTACGCCGAGTACTGCACCGGCAACGCCAACACGCCGTACAGCGCTTGCGGCACGTTCAGCGCCGAGGAGCCGGTGCCAGGCTGGTTCGCCATCGGCGGCACCAGCCTGTCCAGCCCGCTGTGGGCGGCCATCTTCGCCGACCGCGACGGCTACCAGGGCTCCAGGTCAGGCAACGCCAACCCGCTGCTGTACAACCTGCTCGACGTCAACCCGTCCCGGTATTTCCATGACATCACCGGTCTCGGGCCGCTGCAGCGGGCAGCGGAGAACAACGGCCTGTTCCGGGTGACCCCCGGCTACGACGAGGCCACCGGAATCGGGACGCCGATCATGTCCACACTCATCACCGACCGCTTCTAGCACGAGAGCGCATCGGGCCCCGCCGCGAGCGGAGCCCGGTGTCTCGGCATCGCAACCACGAGCGGGCCTGTCGCCGGTCACGGCGGCTGGCCCGCTCGTTCGTGGCTAGAGCTGGGCGGCGGCGGCCATCCGGCTGACCGCCTCGGCGATCAGCTCGGGCGACGTGC
>JASHQL010000170.1 GCA_030039155.1 Streptosporangiaceae bacterium
GACGTCGTCGGCTCGGCCGCAGGCCACGGCGGCGGCACGGCGGCCGGCCCGGCCGGCTGCGCGGCTGGCCACGGCGGCTGCTGGTCGGTCCCCGACCCGCCTGACCCTTGCGGTGACCGGCTCACGGCGTGGCGATCCGTACGATCGGCAGCTTGGCCACGTCCCTGGCCAGCACGGCCTGCAGCGCCGGCCGTGACTGCAGCCGCCAGTCCACGCCGGCCTTGTCGAATTCGAACCAGACGAAGCCGAGCACGTCTCGGTGCCGCCTGATGCCGCGGACCAGGCTGCGCGCGCAGGTCAGCTCGTGCGGGCCTGACTGCACCGAGGTCTCGGCGATCAGGAACGGCTTGGCGGTGAACTGCCTGATCTCGGCCATGGTCGAGCCGAACAGCGAGCCGAAGGTGATCAGGCCGGACGGCGGGAAGTAGCCGGTCAGCCCGATCCAGTCCACATAGGAGTCACCGGGGTAGTAGGCCTTGAGCGCGACCTGCGGCGCCGCGGTGATGACGTTGGGGTTCCAGATCCAGATCACGTTCTGCGCGCCGGCCGCGGCGAACAGCGCGTGAATCAGCCGCCAGGCCGCCACGAACTGGGCTGGCGTGGCACCGGTGGTGCCCCACGGATACCAGTTGCCGTTCATCTCGTGGCCGAAGCTGATCGCGACCGGCCGGTGCAGCGCCCGGACAGCGTGCGCGAATGCCGTGATGTACCCGTTGCTCGCGCCGCTGGCGATCGCGGCCAGGGTGGTGCCGTACGGCTCCCATGCCATGTAGTACAGGGCGCCGTACGACCAGGCCCGAGCGGCTGCCCTGGCGTCAAACGAGGTGCCCCAGCCGACGTACTGGCCGATCAGGTCGGGCTTGCGGCCCAGGCTGGCGGCGAACGCCCGCACGCCGGCGAGCGAGTCTGGTGCGCCGGGCGCCTCGACGCCGACGAACTTGGCCGTCGGATCCAGCAGGCCGGCCAGGCTGACCGGCTTCGGCCCGGTTGCCCCGGCAGGTGCGGACTGGCCGGGCGGCTTGGAGTCCGGCGCACTGCCGCCGGCGGCTGCGGCACCGCAGCCTGCCGCGAGGACGGCGGCAGCGGCGATACCGGTCAGCCCGAGCAAGCGGATCACGCCGCAGCGCCTACCCGCGGCTGGATCAGGATCCGGCTGACCACGATGAACTCGAAGAGGCCGAGCACGAAGATCATCACCATGTTGTAGGGGTCCATGCTGAGCAGCCGCCAGAAGGCCAGGCATACCCAGGCCGCCGTGCTGCCGCCGCTCCACAGCAGCACGGCCAGCCAGAACCGGCGCCTGCCGTCCTGCTTGGTAGCCGCAGCGCCGGACGGCTGCCAGCCGCGGCGGTGCCCGATGCTCAGGTCCCAGAACGCGAACAGGTGCGCCCAGCCCGCGATGACCCGGACCGACCAGGCCTCGAGCCGGTACGGCGACCGGTGCCAGAGCGGATAGATGATGCCCCCGTAGATCAGGATCGGCAGGATGAAGATGATGTTCTTGAACTGCAGCACGCTGGGCGCGAAGATCAGCACCGCACAGGACAGCGCGGGCACCACGATCGTGAAGATCGCCGTGTAGAGGTAGTAGATGAAGCCGGACAGGTGGCACATCCGCGAGTAGGCCGTCATCCTGGTCCGCCAGAACAGCTTCTCGCCGAGCAACGTGATCGTGCCCGAGCACCAGCGGTACTGCTGATTGAGGAACGCCAGGACGTTGTCTGGACAGGTGCCCGTGGACAGCGCGATCGGCAGGTACTTCAACCGCCAGCCGCGCCGCTGCAGGTCAAAGCCGGTGCGCAGGTCCTCTGAGTGCTCGCTCAGCGCCATCCCGTTGTTCGTGTCGAGCGCGCTGCGGCGGTAGACGGCGCAGCTGCCCACGCAGGTCGCGCCGCCCCGGCTGGCCCGCGCGGTCTGGATCGACCGGTAGAACAGTTCCTGCACCGCGCCCGCGCCGCGCTCCACCCAGGTCTGGTCGTCGGTGACGTGGAAGAACTGCGGCGTCTGCACGATCGCCACCTGCGGGTTCTGGTCCAGGTACGGCAGCGTCTCGTCCAGCAGGTCGGCCCGCGGGCAGAAGTCGGCGTCGAGCAGCAGGATGTATTCGGACTCCGAGATGAGGTACCCGTACATCAGGTTGCCCGACTTCTTGAACCAGCCGCGGTTCGGCCTGGTGGCGTAGGCGTAGCCGAACTCGCGGGCCAGCTCCTTCAGCTCAGGGCTGGCCGAGTCATCGAGCACCCAGACCGTCAGCGGCCCGCGGTAGCGCTGTCTCAGCCTGGCGACATGCCGCCAGGTGTTGCGCAGGATCTCGATCGGCTCGCCGCAGACCGGCAGGAACACATCCACCGTCGGGTAGCTGGCCGGGTGCCAGGTCTCGACCACCCTGCGGTGCGCGGCCAGGTCGAAGCCGCGGCTGAACCCGTCGGTGATCAGCGGCACGCCGAACAGCAGGATGCCGCAGATGATGAAAGGCGCGTACGGCAGGAACGACGGATAACGGCGCACCAGCTCGACCTGGCTGTAGACCAGCGGCGGGAAGCTCAGCATGGAAAACACCGTGAGCACCCAGGTGTGCCGCCTGACGTAGCCGTACTTCTCGCTGTCAAGCGGCGGGTCGGGGAGCACCGGCTCCGGCGCGACCAGCATCGTCCTGGCCTGGTCCTGGCGCGGTAGCTCCGGCGCCTTGCCGCGCGGCTCAGGCGCCTTGCGGCGTGGCTCCTGCGGCTTGCGGTGCTTGGCCGTCGCCTGCGGGGCCGGCTTGCCTGCCCGCTTTGCGGCAACTGCCATCGTCAGCCCTCACTCGCAATCCGCCAGGGGCCCCCGGCACCCCCAAACCTGGCAAGTTCGATCTATCCCTCGTGTACCGGCCGCAGCCGGTCAACATCAGATCGTAAGCCGATACGCCCCTGTCAAGCTGCCGAAGTATGGAATTTGATCTCGTATCAAGATTCCGACAATGAGCACCTTCAGCACATAACAAAATCAGCGTATCCATGCTGACAACAACCGATATGGTCTGGCAGCCTGGAGCGATCACAATGCCCGGCCGTCTCCGCGCGGCGCGCCGGGCAGGCCCTGGCCGGCACTTTCCCGGTGCCGTCGACCGGAGGGAGAGCGTGACGACTGCCGAAGAGACGATCGCAGCGATGCGCGCGGTGGCGCCGCCAGGCCAGCCAGACATCGACGCTGCGACGCTGGCCGAGCTTGCCAGGCTCACCGGCCGGCTCATCACCGAGGCCGACGGCGGAACCGATCTGTGCCGGTTCACCGCGGTGCGCAAACGGAGCATCGGCCTGCCTGCCGATACCAGCTGGCTGCAGGGCCGCAGCGTGCTGGTCACCGGCGGGACCGGCTGCGTTGGCTCGGTCCTTGTCGGGTTGCTTGGCCAGCTCGGCGTGGCCGGCGTGGCCAGCGTCAGCCGAGGCCGGGCCGCGGGCTGGCCGCGGTACCCGCACGCCGAGTACCTGACGGCCGACATCACCGACCCCGGCCAGCTTGCCGCCGCGTTCCGCGCGGCCAGCCCCGACCTGGTGTTCCACCTCGCCGCCCAGCGCGATCCCGGCCTTGCCGAGACGCTGGTGCGGGAGACCGTGGCCACGAACCTGCTCGGCACCGGGAACGTGATCGCGGCCGCTGCCGAGGCCAAGGTCACCGACCTGATCTTCGCCTCGTCTGGGAAGGCGCTGCGGCCGTACTCGGGCGAGGTGTACACCGCGACCAAGCGCGCCGCGGAGTGGCTGCTGGCCAGGGCCGCCGACGGCAGCGACCGCAGGTACTCGGCGGCCAGGTTCACCCATGTCGTGGACAACTCGATCATCGCGGCGCGGCTGGGCCGGTGGTGCGCGAGCGGCGGCGTCGTGCGGCTGCACGACCCGGCCATCATGTTCTACGTGCAGTCGGCTCGCGAGTCGGCCGAGTTGCTGCTGCGGGCCGGCCAGGCGGGACGGCGCGGGATCCTGCGGCTGTCGGCGATGACCGACCTTGGCAGCCCGGTCGGGCTGGTCGAGCTGGCCGTCGGCATGCTGGCGCAGGCAGGCTCGGCCGCGCCGATCTACTGGAGCGGGTACGAGGCAGGGTATGAGCGCGCGCCGTTCCCCGGCCTGTACGATCCGCGCACCGCGGGCGGCGTCAGCCCGCTGCTCAACGGCTTCGAGGCTGCGGCGGTGCGGCCAGGGCCGCCGGTCGATACCTGCCAGGTCAGGTACCCGCCGTGCGGCCAGTCGGACGAGCTGCTCGAGCTGCTGGCGGCCCGCTGCGCGGAGCCAGCGCCCGCCTCGGCCATCAGGGCCAGCCTGGACCGGCTGTCCTGGTCGCTGCTCGACGGTGCGATGAGCGTGGCCTGCCGCAGCACGCTGGCCAGGGCGGCGCAGCTGACCGAGCGGCACCGGCACTCGCTGTCGGCCGAGCATTCGCAGATGCTCGAGGTGATAAGAAAATACGCCGATAAGGCGCCTGGCTAACCCGGAGTGGCCATGTACAGCATTGCCGAACTCGACGAGTTCATCGCCATCCCCAGGGTGACCGCGCTGCGGCTGGCGCCGGACGGCGGCTGGCTTGCCGCGGCGGTCCAGACGGTGGCCGGGGAGCCGCCCAAGTACGTGACCAGCCTGTGGCGGATCGGCACGGCGCCGGGCACGGCACCGGTACGGCTGACCCGCAGCGCCGAAGGTGAGGGCGGGCCCGAGTTCCTGCCCGACGGGTCGGTGCTGTTCGTCTCCAAGCGGCCGGACCCGGCGGCCGGCAAGCAGGACGCGGAGACGGCGAAGGACAAGGCAGCCGTCTGGCTGCTGCCGGCTGGCGGCGGCGAGCCGCGCCCGATCGCGGCGGCCGGCGGCGGCATCGGCGCCGTGGCGACCGCCAGGCACGCGGACGCGCTCGTCTACGCCGCTCCCGCGTTCGCCGGGACTGCCGACGCCGAGGCGGACGCCGAGCGCAGGAAGGCGCGTGCGGACGCCGGGGTCAGCGCGATCCTGCGGGACAGCGGCCAGCCAGGCAGGCTCAGGTTCTGGGACCACGACCTCGGACCTGACGAACTCAGGCTGTACGCCGCCGTGCTGCCCGCAGCGGACGTGGCGAACCTCGGGCAGCCACGCGACCTGACACCTGAGCCGGGCCGGGCGCTTGAAGAGCAGCACTTCGAGCTGACCCCGGACGGCGCGGCCGTGGTCACCGGCTGGTCGGTGCCCGACGCCGACAGCGGCTGGCGGGACGAGGTGCTGGTGATCGACACCGCCACCGGCTCGCGGCGCGTGCTGCTGGCCGGCCGCGGGCTTGACTTCGAGAACGCGCGGATCTCGCCGGACGGCAGCCAGGTCGTGGCGATCCGCTCCGAGCACGACGACTACGACCGGCCCGGCGACGTCACGCTCGTGCTGACGCCGCTGGCCGGCGGTGCGACGCGCGACCTGCTTGCCGGGTTCGACCGGCGGCCGGTATCGGTGGCGTGGGCGGCAGACTCGGCCGCGGTGTACTTCACCGCCGACGACGGCGGCCGGTGCCCGGTGTTCCGCGTCGGCCTGTCAGGCGGCGAGCCGGTCCGGGTGACTGCCGACAACGGTGCCTACGACAACCTGTGCCCTGCGCCAGACGGCAGCGCGCTGTTCGCGCTGCGGTCGGCCATCGACGAGCCGCCGACGCCGGTGCTGATCGATCTGGCCGCTCCCGGCGGACCGCCGGTCAGGCTCGGCAGCCCAGGCACGCCGGTGACGCTGCCAGGATCGCTGACCGAGGTGGCCTGCACGGCGGCGGACGGCACCACGATCAGGGGCTGGCTGGTGCTGCCGGCCGGAGCCAGCGAGGCGGCCAAGGCGCCGCTGCTGCTGTGGGTGCACGGCGGCCCGGTGGCCAGCTGGAATAGCTGGTCGTGGCGATGGAGCCCGTGGCTGATGGCCGCTCGCGGATACGCCGTGCTGCTGCCGGACCCGGCCCTGTCGACCGGCTACGGCCAGCAGATGATTGTCCGCGGGCATGACCAGTGGGGCGGCAACCCGTACACCGACGTGCTGGCGATCACCGACGAGGTAGTGGCCAGGCCGGATATCGACGCGGGCCGGACGGCGATGATGGGCGGCTCGTACGGCGGCTACATGGCCAACTGGATCGCCGGCCACACCGGCAGGTTCAGGGCGATCGTCAGCCACGCCGGCCTGTGGCACCTGGACCAGATGTTCGGCACCACCGACGGCCCGCCGTACTGGCGCAGGCACTGGGGCGATCCGATCACCAGGCCAGAGCGCTACCTGGCCAACTCGCCGCACCTGCACGCCGACAAGATCAGCACGCCGATGCTGATCATTCACGGCGACAAGGACTACCGGGTGCCGCTCGGCGAGGCGGTGCGGCTGTGGTGGGACCTGCAGGCCATGGGCAAGCCGGCCAGGTTCTTGTACTTCCCTGACGAGAACCATTGGATCCTGAAGCCAGGCGACGTCGGCGTCTGGTACCGGACGGTGTTCGCGTTCCTCGCCGAGCACGTGCTCGGCGAGCCCTGGCAGCAGCCGGATCTGGTCTAGCCCAGGTAGCCGGGCTTGTTCGAGATGCTCGGCCCACCGCAGCCATGCCTGCCAGGCAGGCCGATGCCATCGGTGAGGTAGCTGTCCCGCTGGCAGATGTTCACGTTCAAGTAGTAGCGGTCGGTGTGCCCGATCTTGACGGTGATCGTCGCGGTGACCTCGAACTCGTTCTCGCTGACCTGGCGTACCCGCCCGATCACCGCCTTGCGGTCCAGGGACAGCGTGTCGGCCGGCCTGGGCTTGCGGTGCCTGGACAGCTTCAGCGCCAGGTAGGCGTACCAGCGCTTGGCGGCTTCGGTCCGATAGGACAGCGGCGGCGTGGTCACGTAGGCGCTGATGGCCAGCTTGCACAGCGGCCTGGCACAGCTCTTGTGGTAGCTGCCGAACGTGACCTGCTTGCCGACATAGACCGTGACCGCCCGCGACCTGGCGGCGATCGCGTGCTGGCCGTCGGCACCGGCGACCTGCACCTGGTACCTGGTCGCGATCACCGGCCGCACGGAGAACAGGTAGGTCTGTGCCGGGCCCGCGACGGTGACGAGCGAGCCGGCCGGCAGGAACGGGCTGACGTAAGGGAACGGCTGGGCCAGCAGCGTGACCCGCTGGCCGGCCGAGCCGCCGGTCACCTGGCCGCTGATCTTGGCCGTGTCGTGGCCCGCATACTGGTACACCACGACCGTGTCACCGCCGACGGTGATCGGCGAGCTGGCCCTGATGCTGACCGAGACACCGCTGGCCCGGCCGGCCGCGATCGCCGCCGCCGGCCACGCCAGCAGGCACGCCGCGACCGCCAGGGCGGCGGAAGTCCGGCGTCCGATCATGGCCGCCAGGCTATCCGCCCAGCTAGCCCAGGTACCTGAACTTGACCGGTATCCGCTGGTTACCGCAGCCGTGGTGGCCAGGCAGGCCAAGCCCGTCGGTCAGGTAGGCGTCCCGGGCGCAGACATTCCAGGCCCAGTGGAATCCCATGGTGGGCCCGACGTTGTACAGGTACCTGACCGTGACCTCGTACTCGGTGCGGCTCAGCCGCTGCGCCGCGGTGACCGAGGCGCTGCGGTCCAGGGTCACGTACTTCGGCGCCGGCGGCGTGCCCACGGTGGAAAAGTTGATCGCGAAGTAGGGGAACCAGTGCTTGGCCGCCTCGGTGCTGTAGGACAGCGGCGGCACCTTGACCAGCACGTGATAGGTCAGCTGGCAGACCGGCCTTGTGCAGCTCTTGCTCGAGCCTGCGCCGAGCACCGGCTGCAGCGAGACGTAAATGATCTGCACCGGCGAGGTGCCGAGCACATCACCGGCGTCGCCGGTCTTGGTGACCTGCACCTCGTACTTGGTGGCGATGTCCGGCTGCACGGTGAACGAGTACAGCTGTGACGAGCCGGAGACGCTGACCGGCGAGCCGGTCGGCGCGAACGGGGAGACGAACGGGAACGGCTGGGCCAGCAGGGTGGCCTGCTGGCCGGCCGAGCCACCGATGATGTCGCCGGACAGTACCGCGGTGGTCCACTTCGGATAGCGGTACACCACGAGCGTGTGCCCGTAGACCAGCGCGTGTGACCTGGCCGAGATCGTCACGCTCACCTGCCCGGACGCGGTCGCCGAGGCGGCGGTCAGCCCGGTCGCGAGCAGGCAGCCTGCCAGGGCCAGCGCGGCGCCGCCGCGGGCGATCGGGCGCACTCGCATGTCGGCTCCTTTAGTGGCTTCTGGCGTAGCGGAAGCTATAGCCGGGCCCGCGTCTGGTGAGCGAGTTGGCTGAGCAGCTGAACCGGTCAGGCGTGGCGGTGGCGATGGTCTGCTCGGTGGCGGCGGAGATCTCGGTGCCGTCGCGGTAGACGGCGATGGTGCCGGGAATCGTCAGCGTGCCGTAGCTGATCCGGCTTCCTGTTGCCTTGTAGGTGAAGCTGCCCGGCCCGTTGCCGTTCTCCACCAGCCGGATGGTGGTGCCGTCCGGCAGGTCCGCCTGCTGGGCGAAGTCCGACACCGTGATGCTGCCGCCCTTGCTGTGGAAGGTCCAGGTCTGGGTGCCTGACAGGTAGTGCAGCGTGATGGTGCCGTACGCGGTGTTGCTGATCGTGCTGGTGCTCGCGGTGAGCTTCCAGGTACCAGGCAGGCAGGCGGCTCCGGTGGCCGGGCCGCCGCCGCCGAGTGTCGCGGCGACCGCAACGCCGCCGCCGATCAGCACGACCAGCACGGCAGCGACGACGAGGATGGCCCGGTTGCGCTTGCGCCGCTGACCGGACACCGCCGGGTAGCCGGGTGGCGGCTGCTGGTAGCCGGCGGGCGGTGCCGGCTGCTGGAAGCCGGGGCCCTGGTAGCCGGCGCCCTGGTAGCCGGGGCCCTGGTAGCCGGGGCCCTGGTAGCCGGCGCTCTGATAGCCAGGTCCCTGGTAGCCCGGCGGCTGGTAGTTCTGTGGCTGGTAGCCGGGTGGCTGGTAGCCGGGAGCCTGGTAGGTGGCGGTGGGCGGCTGTGCGGGCGGGGCGCTTGGCGCCGGAGGCGGCGGGGTGCCGGCCGCCGACGGCGGTGGCATCGACGGCGGCGGCATCGACGGCGGCGGCATCGAGGGCGCGGCGAAGGCAGAGGGTGACATGGTGCCGGCGATGCCTGCGCCCGGCAGCGGGTCGGGAATCGGGTGGCCGAGGAGGCGGGCGTACTCGGCGGCGGCCCAGCGCGCCCCGGCCGGGTCGACCGCGGCGGTGCGTTCCATCATCGCGGCCGCCATCGCCACGGTCGCGGCGGGCTCCATGCCCAGCTTGCCTAGGTCCTCGCTCAGCCTGGCCACCGCTCCGGTCCGCACCGCGGCGGTGAGCAGGTTGGCCTCACGCGGCAGGTTCGGCAGGTAGTCCCTGAGCATGCTGGCGAGCAGGTCGCCGTTCTGCAGCACCTGGATGCCGAAGCCGTCGACAATCGCCTGCAGCGCCTGCCGTGCCTCGCCCCGCGGATCCCACTCCATGGCCGTCAGCTCCTCCGTCGCTCCCGGTGATCCATGGCCAGGTACTCGTCCTTGGTGCCGAAGTTATCCCGCCAACTGCGGCCGTTGGTAGCGCCATCCGCCAACCGCGGCTGGTCGCGAAGACGTGCCGTCTCCGGCGCAATTGACCGAGATATTGGTACCAGTCATACTCTGCCCAGCCAACGGCGGGTTCGTCATCAGAGTTATCACCTCATCTGCGGTGTAGTGCCGGAAGACCAGGCGCTGCCGCCGGCCGGGGCCGGGCTGGTGTGCCAGGGTGAGCAGCATGGTGCGCGCGCAGCTGGACCGGAAGCCAGCCGAGGTCTCGGCGATGTTCGATCACGTCGCCGAGCGCTACGACCTGCTGAACGACGTGCTGTCGGTTGGCCAGTGCAGGCGCTGGCGGAAGGCGGTCGCCGATGTCGTCGGCGGCACCGAGGGGCAGCTCGTGCTCGATCTTGCGGCCGGCACCGGGACCTCGTCCAGGTCCTTCAGCACGGCCGGCGCGCGCTGCATCGCCTGTGACTTCTCGCTCGGCATGCTCAGGGTCGGCGCGCGCAAGCCGGCCACCCTCGTCAGGTTCGTGGCCGGCGACGCGCTGCGGCTGCCGTTCGCCGACGCCAGCTTCGACGTGGTCACGATCTCGTTCGGGCTGCGCAACCTTGCCGATCTCGGCCAGGGTCTCGCCGAGCTGCTGCGGGTGACCAGGCCGGGCGGCCGGCTGGTGGTGTGCGAGTTCAGCCATCTGCCTGCCCGTTCCCTGAACGCGGCCTACGAGCGGTACCTCGGCAACGTGCTTCCGGTGATCGCGCGGCGGCTATCAGGCAACGCCGAGGCCTACGACTACCTGGCCGAGTCGATCAGGGACTGGCCGGCCCAGCGCGAGCTGGCCGCAGCCATCGGAGCGGCGGGCTGGGGCCGGGTGCGCTGGCGCGACCTGAGCTTCGGCGTGGTCGCCATCCACCAGGCGACCAGGCCCGGCTGAGCCCGCAATTGGCAGAAGCCCCGGTCGAACGGCGGCACCCGCGGCAGGACTAGACTGCGTGCTGAGCACTTGTGAAGAGGTTCACAAGACGAGTCAGGACGGGTCCGTGACCGAGCAAGTCCCCCCCGCCGGCACGCCAGACTTGACCCCAACGAATGGCACAGGGTCACAGCGGCGCGCCCGCAGTCGGCCAGCCGCGGCGATCACGCCGCGTCCTGCCGCGGTCCCGGCCACCCAGGGCGGTACAGCCGACGTCATCGTGGTGGGGGCGGGGCCGGCCGGCTCTTCTGTGGCCTATTACCTGGCGAGCGCCGGCCTGGACGTGCTGATGCTTGAAAAGACCAGCTTCCCGCGGGAGAAAATCTGCGGCGACGGGCTGACCCCGCGGGCGGTGAAGGCGCTGACCCAGATGGGCGTGCCGATCCCCGAGGACGGCGGCTGGCTGCGGAACAAGGGCCTGCGGATCATCGGCGGCGGCGGCCGGATCGAGGTGGACTGGCCCGAGCTGTCCAGCTACCCCGGCTACGGCCTGGTGCGGACCAGGCTCGCCTTCGACGAGATCCTGGCCAGGCACGCGGAGAAGGCCGGCGCGAGGCTGCAGGAGGGCGTCACCGTCACCGGCCCGCTGATCGACGACAGGACCGGCCGGATCACCGGTGTCACCACCAAGGACGGGCAGCAGCACCGCGCGCGGCTGGTGATCGCGGCTGACGGCAACTCGTCGCGGCTGTCGATCGCGATGGGCCTGCACAAGCGCGACGACCGGCCGCTCGGAGTGGCGGTGCGCACCTACTACACCAGCCCTCGGCACAACGACGACTACCTGGAAGCGTGGCTCGACCTGTGGGACGGTAGCTCGCTGCTGCCCGGCTACGGCTGGATCTTCGGGATGGGCGACGGCACCAGCAACGTCGGCGTCGGCCTGCTGAACACCTCCAAGGGCTTCGGCGACATCGACTACCGCGCGCTGCTCCGCAAGTGGCTGGCGGCGATGCCGGCCGAGTGGGGCTTGTCCGAGGACAATCGCACCCAGCCGATCCGCGGTGCCGCGCTGCCGATGGGCTTCAACCGCACGCCGCACTACACCAGGGGCCTGCTGCTGGCCGGCGACGCCGGCGGCATGGTCAACCCGTTCAACGGCGAGGGCATCGCGTACGCGCTGGAGTCCGGCGAGACCGCGGCGCGGGTCATCACCCAGGCGCTGGCCAGGCCGACCGCAGCCAGCAGGGAGCGGGTGCTGCAGACCTACCCGAGCATGCTGAAGGATGCCTACGGCGGCTACTACACACTTGGCCGGGTCTTCGTCGACCTGATCGGCAAGCCGTCGTTCATGAAGTTCGCGACCAGGCACGGGGTGAAGCGGCCGGCTGTCATGCGCTTCACGATGAAGCTGCTTGGCAACCTGACCGAGACCCGTGGTGGCGATGCCGTGGACCGGCTGCTGAACGCGGTGTCTAAGATGACGCCGGCGGCTTAGGCACGAAGGGCCGCGACCAGGCAATACACCCAGGGCGGTGGCCCTGGGGCCAACGGAAGGGGGTGCGGAGACGATGGGTCACTATGTGCCGATCCTGATCCTCGCCGCACTGGCTACCGTCTTCGCCGTCTTCTCGATCATCGCCGGTGCGCTGGCCGGCCCGAAGCGGTGGAACCGGGCGAAGCTGGAGAGCTACGAGTGCGGCATCGAGCCGACCAGGCAGCCGGCCGGCATCAGGTTCCCGGTGAAGTACTACCTGACAGCGATGCTGTTCATCATCTTCGACATCGAGATCATCTTCCTGTACCCGTGGGCGGTGTACTTCGACAAGCTCGGCGTGTTCGGCCTGGTCGAGATGGTCACCTTCATCGCCACGGTGCTCGTCGCCTACGTCTACGTCTGGCGGCGCGGCGGCCTGGAGTGGGACTGACACATGGGTATCGAGGAAAAGCTGCCGAGCGGCGTGCTGCTCACCACCGTCGAGAAGTTCGCCGGCTATGCGCGCAAGAGCTCGGTCTGGCCTGCCACATTCGGGCTTGCCTGCTGCGCGATCGAGCTGATGGCCACCGGCGGGCCCAGGCACGACATGGCCAGATTCGGCATGGAGCGCGCATCGAACACGCCGAGGCAGGCCGACCTGATGATCGTGGCCGGGCGGGTCAGCCAGAAGATGGCGCCGGTGCTCAGGCAGATCTACGACCAGATGTCAGAACCCAAGTGGGTCATCTCGATGGGCGTCTGCGCGTCGAGCGGCGGCATGTTCAACAACTACGCGATCGTGCAGGGCGTGGACCACATCGTGCCGGTCGACATCTACCTGCCTGGCTGCCCGCCGCGGCCGGAGATGCTGCTCGACGCGATCGTCAAGCTGCACGACAAGATCCAGAACATGAAGCTCGGGGTGAACAGGGACCGCCAGGTGACAGAGCTTGAAGAGGCCAGGCTGCGCCGGCTGCCGTTGCTGCCGAGCCTGTCCCAGCCGGGCCAGGCCGGGCAGCCGGGTGGTGAGGCGTGACCAGCCAGCAGCCGGAAGGGCAGCAGGAGGAAGCAACCGACCAGGCCGCGCTGGCCGGCCAGGAACGGCTCGGCGAGCAGGTCCTGCGCACCGGCATGTTCGGCGTCACCGGCTCAGGCGACACCTCGGGCTACGGCGGCCTCAAGGTCAGGAAGCCGCCGCCGCTGGCTAGCCAGCGGCCGTACGGCGGGTACTTCGACGAGGTCGCTGACGCGCTCGGGGCCGGCCTCGACCAGGCCGGGATGAGCTTCGGTGACGCGATCGAGCGGGTCGTGGTGCAGAACGGCGAGCTGACCCTGCACGTCAGGCCGGCCCGGCTGGTCGAGGTCGCCAGGCGGCTGCGGGACGACCCCACGCTGGCGTTCGAGCTGTGCCTCGGCGTGTCCGGGGTGCATTACCCGGCCGACGTGGGCCGGGAGTTGCACGCGGTGTACCACCTGGTCTCGCTCACCT
>JASHQL010000171.1 GCA_030039155.1 Streptosporangiaceae bacterium
GACGCTGCCTGCCCGCTGATCCAGCCAAGGGACCTCGAGCGGCTGCTGCCTGACCTGCGGGCCGGCGAGGTCACCACGGTGCTGGGCACCGCCGCCTCGATCGAGGACTCCCGGCACGCGCTCGGCGTGCTGGCGCACTGGCTGATGCTCGACCGGCAGGGCACCCTGCCGTTCCGGATCGCCAGATGCGCCGACGACATCGAGGCCGCGCACCGCGACGGCCTGCTCGCGGTCGTGCTGCACTTCCAGGGCTGCGACCCGATCGAGGCCGACGTGAACCTGCTCGACGCCTACCACGCCCTGGGCGTCCGGGTCATGCAGCCGACCTACAACGCCAGGAACCGGCTGGGCGACGGCTGCCTGGAGCGGGCCAACAGCGGGTTGTCCAAGTTCGGCCGCGCGGCCATCGGCCGGATGAACGAGCTTGGCATCGTCGTCGACGTCGCGCACGTCGGCCGGCGCACCAGCCTGGAGGTCATCGAGGCGAGCTCGGCGCCGGTGATCGTCAGCCACGGCAACCCCTGCGGGGTGTACGAGAGCCGCCGCAACCTCACCGACGAGCAGATCACCGCGGTGGCCGCGAGCGGCGGCGTGATCGGCGTGTGCGCGTTCCCGGGCTTCGTCGGTGCGGCCGATCAGGACCTGGACATGCTCCTGGACCACGTCGACTACCTGGCCGCGCTGGTCGGTGCCGAGCATGTCGGGCTCGGGCTGGACTTCAGCCAGGAAACCGAGGAGGACTACGACTACTTCGGCTACGAGGAAGACACCTATCCGCGGCCGCCGTGGACCTACCCGCCCGGCATCGCGGGGTTCGCCGACCTCCGCAATATCGGCGACCGGCTGCTCAGTCGCGGCTACACCACCAGTCAGGTCGAGGGCATCGCCAGCGGCAACTTCCTCCGGGTCTTCCGTCAGGTATGGGGCCGATGACCCCTGGGCGGCTGTTCGACCTGCGGGTCCCGATGGCCGACGGTGTGACCCTTTCTACTGACGTGGTACTGCCAGCGGGAACCGGCACGTTCCCGGCAATCTTGATTCGCACGCCATATTCAAAGGTCAACGATCGCATCCTGGCGTGGGCCGGCTTCTTCGCCGATCATGGCTACGCGGTCGTCGCTCAGGACGTCAGGGGCCGCGGCGACTCCGACGGCGCCTGGGAGCCGTGGATCAGCGAGTTCGGCGACGGGCACGACGCGGTCGAGTGGGCTGCCGCCCAGCCCTGGTGCACCGGCAAGGTGGGCATGCTCGGCGGCTCGTACGAGGCCTGGGTGCAGTGGGCGGCTGCCAGCCGGCACCCCGCGCACCTCGCCGCGATGGTGACCAGCGGCAGCCCGGGCCGCTGGTTCAGGGACTGGCCCTACCGGTTCGGCGCCTTCTATGCCTCCGACTACCTGGAGTGGCTGAACCGCACCGCCGGGCGGGTCGTCCAGCCGGTCCCGTTCCCAAGCTGGGCATGGCTGGTCGGGCACGCTGACCTGCGCAGCCTGGACGCCGAGAGCGGCCGCCCGCTGGCGTCCTGGCAGGCCGCGCTCGACCATGACAGCTACGACGACTACTGGCACTCGCTCGACATCACCGGCTACGAGCAGATGGACATCCCGGTGCTGCACCTGACCGGCTGGTACGACGCGTGCGCGCCGGGGGAGTACCACCACTTCCGTGAGCTGCGCAAGGCGTCGCCGGCCGGGCACCGGCAGGCGATGGTCATCGGGCCGTGGGATCACCATGGGGCCGTGGTCACCGGGCAGGCGGTCGGCGGCGATCTGGAGATCAGCGCCCAGGGCACCGTCGACATCCGGCTGCTCTGGGAGCGCTGGTTCGCGCGGTGGCTGAAGGACTCGCCCGATGCCGAGGCCGACGCGCAGGTCCGCTACTACAGCCTCGGTGCGAACCTCTGGCGGGAGTCCGCTGACTGGCCACCTGCCGGGAGCACCGAGCACGTGCTCTACCTGCATGCGGACGGCTCGCTTCGGGCCGAGCCGTCGGCGGCCGCCGCGACCAGGTCCTATGAGTACGACCCGGCCCGGCCGGTGCTCAGCCTGGTCTCCCTGCACAACCGCGACCGGCTGGAGTGGGCGCCACGGCCCGCGCTGCTGATCGACGGGCGCGACGACGTGCTCAGGTACCGGACCGCGCCGCTCGCGTCGCCGCTGGCCATCGCCGGTCCCGTGCACGCGGTTCTGCATGTGGCCACGACCGGCCGCGACACCGACTTCGTGGTCTCGCTCAGCTACGTCAGGGCCGACGGCACCGCGACGATCATCGCGGACGGCATCATCAGGGCGGCGATGCGCGCGTCGCTCAGCGAGGCCGAGCTGCTCGAGCCCGGGCAGATCTACGAGCTGGACATCGAGGTCAACGACATCGCCCTCGAACTGGCACCTGGCGAGGCAGTCGAGGTGGCGGTCAGCTCGTCGCTGGCGCCGAACTACCACCCGAACCCGAACACGGGCCTCGGCTACGGCGGCGAGGAGTCGCCGGTCGTTGTCCGGCAGACCGTCTACCATGGCGGGGCGCACCCGTCCCGGCTGGTGCTGCAGGTCGCGCCATGAGCGCCGGGCGGGCCGCGGTGGTCGGCGCCGGCGTGGTCGGCCTGTCGGTCGCCTGGTTCCTGCAAGAGCGCGGGTACGACGTCACGGTCTACGACTCCAGAGGCGTCGCCGGGGGCGCCTCGGCCGGCAACGCAGGGTGGATCACACCCGGCATGGCCGCGCCGCTGCCCGAGCCTGCCGTGCTCCGCTATGCGCTGCGATCGCTGGCCAGCCGGGACTCTCCGCTCCGGGTCACGCCGACCGCGCTGCCGGTCACAGCCCGGTTCCTGGTGTCGTTCGCGCTGAACTGCACTGAGGCGAAGTGGCAGCGCGGGATCACTGCGCTGGCCGGGATCTGCGGGCTCGCGCTTGACTCCTATGACCTGCTCACCCGCGCCGGTGTCGAGGCTGAGGTGATAGCTGCTCCGCTGGTCATCGCATTCGGCGACCGGGCCGAGGCGGCGCCGGTGCAGCACGAGCTGCAGGCGATCGGCGGCGACGCGAATCGCGTGACCGAGCTCAGCCAGGATGAGCTGCGCTCCCAGCGCCCGGTGCTCTCGGCGCGGGCCAGCTACGGCCTGCAGCTCGACGGCCAGCGCTACCTGCAGCCGCTCGACTACACCCGGAGCCTGGCCAGGTCGGTCCAGGCGCGCGGCGGCCAGCTCAGGACCGGGGACCGGGACGGCCACGTGCAGCGCGTGCTGCCAGCCGGCACTCGCGGGCCGGCCGGAAAGGTCACGATCGTCGCTGGCGGCAACCCTGCAGTGTTCGACGTCGCGGTGCTCGCCAGCGGTGCATGGCTGCGACAGCTCGGACGACCGGCCGGCGTCCGGGTTCCGGTCGCAGCCGGGCGTGGTTACTCCTTTGCTGTCAAGGCAGCGGACCCGATCACCGGGCCGCTGTACCTGCCGTCGCTCCGGGTGGCCTGCACGCCGGCGCCCGGCGGCATGCGACTGGCAGGAACCATGGAATTCCGGTCACCGGACGCACCAGTCGACACCCGCCGCGTCGACGCCATCATCCGCTCGGCGAGGGACTACCTGGATGGGGTCGACTGGGAGTCGGTCACCGACGTCTGGGTCGGGCCGCGACCCGTCACGGCCGACGGCCTGCCGCTGATCGGCGCGACCAAGCACGCAGGCATCTACCTGGCTGGCGGCCACGGCATGTGGGGCAT
>JASHQL010000172.1 GCA_030039155.1 Streptosporangiaceae bacterium
CCAGCGCCTCGACGTCCAGCGGCTGCGCGTACTCGCGGTCCATCCGGTCCCTGACCCGCCGCAGCCGCACGAGGTCGCGCAAACGCTCGTCGGCAGCGGGCCTGCTGGTCACCCGGTCAGTCTACCGAGGCCGGCCCAGGATTCCTTCCGGCCAGGTGCACGCCAGTGGCCAGGGCCAGCAGCGCTACCGCCAGCCAGCCGAGCCAGCTCACGTAGTACCACACGTCGAGGTGCAGGAAGGCAGCCTGGAAGACATACCAGCCGAGCAGCGGAGCGGCAGCCCTGGGCAGCCAGGCCGCGACCATGACGGCCGTCATCCGCGCGGCTGCCAGGCCCGAGACAGCGAGCGGCAGCGCCATCAGCACCAGGCTGCCGGCCGTCAGCGCGATGTCGCCGCCGCCGCCGGCGAAGACCGTCCGGGTCGGGCTGCCGGTGATACGCACGGGGCTCGGGATCGACACCGCGGTGAAGACGAGCGCCGCAGCTATCAGCGCCGCCGCGCGGCGGCCTGAGACGGCGCCGGTGATGCCGATCATGACCGTCGTGATCGCGGCCGAGATGACGACGGCTACGCCAGCGAAGAGCAGCAGGACCACGGCGGCGGCCAGGACCAGACCGCCATGCCCGGCAGGTATCCGGAGCGCGCTTGCGCCGGCCACCGCGCAGCTAGCGAAGACCGCAGCCGGCCCGGTGCTGCCCGCCGGACGCCGGGCCAGGCACAAGCCGCCGGCGGCGGCAGGCGGCAGCGCACAGCCAAGCCAGGGCAGCCAGTCGGCACTGGCGATTCCCAGTTGCGCTGCCACCCAGATGGCGGCCGCGGCGGTCAGCACGGCAGCCAGGCCACTCACGGCAACCAGCACTTTGCGCGGTCGTGCAAGCCGGGGTGATCCGATGACCACCTGGCCAACGCCCGCGTCAGCGCTCACCGTAGCCAGCCCCTGGCCGTCGTCAGCATCAGTTGCGCGCCGCCGTCACGGCAAGCCGTCCTGTTCTGCAGACCTTATATAGGACATCGCGAAGCCCGCGCGGCGCGAGAATGTCGATTCGGCGGTGCCGACTTCGTAGCGGGGGTGGTGGGGCCGGCCGCGGGCCGGCCTCTGACGACAAGAACGGGAGTGATCGTCATGACGCAGTACCTGCTCGCGGTCCGCCGCGACTATGCCGTTCCCGCTGCCCCCGAGCTGACCCGCCAACGGTGGCACGGCGTAGTCGGGTTGATCGACAAGATGACCGATGCCGGCGCTTTCGTGTTCCAGGGTGGACTGATCCCGCCGGAGACCGCGACCGTGGTCCGCCAGTCAGGCAGCGGTTTCCTGGTGACCGACGGGCCGTATGCCGAGACCAAAGAACACCTCGGCGGGTTCTTTGTCATCAACGCCGCCGGGGTTGCCGCGGCGCTGGAGTGGGCCAAGCTCGCCGCGGTCGCGCAACGGCGGACAGTCGAGGTCCGCCAGTTCTTCGACGGGGACCTCGACGAAGCAATTCGCGGACTTGCTCGGCAGGCCGAACGTGGCCCGGTTGGCCCGGCAGGAAATGAGCCATCAGCGGGGCCCTGAGCACGACTTCGGGTACGACCGGTAGCCGCCGGGCTGCCCCCGCTGCGGGTACGAAGCGAAGCCGCCAGGCCGCCCGCTGCGGGCTCTCGGCGATTGGCCGCCTGATCCGCACCATCTGCTTCCGCCGCCGCGACGACGACCTCGACGCCGGACGGCAGTGATCTCGAAATGCCTGGATCCGAGGCGGCTGATCATTCGCGGCTCCGCCTGGGGGCGCTCGTCGTCGCACGGCGCGGTGCCGTCTTTTGCGATTGACATTCTAGGAATTAGCAGGCCGGTACTAACATGACGAAGTGCTATTTATCCTCGCAAGCTCAGCGCAGGCGGCTCATCTCAACGGCGAGGGCTGGCGCCAGGCCTCCGAGCTCACCCTGGCGCTGGTGCTGTCGGCCGCGATCGGCCTGGAGCGCGAGGTCAGGCAGAAGAACGCCGGGCTGCGGACGCACACCCTCGTCGGTGTCGGCGCCGCGCTGTTCATGCTGATCAGCAAGTACGGCTTCACCGATGTCCTGGAGTCCAGGCTCATCGTCCTCGACCCCTCGCGGGTGGCAGCGCAGATCGTCACCGGAGTCGGCTTCCTCGGTGCGGGGCTCATCTTTGTCCGCCGGGATTCGGTCCGCGGGCTCACCACCGCGGCGTCTATCTGGGTCACCGCGGCGATCGGCTCGGCATCCGGGGCCGGCCTGCCCGTGCTCGCGGTACTCGGGACCGCCATCTACTTCATCGTCGCGCTCGCGTTTCCACTGGTCACCCGCCGGCTGCCGAGATCCGCTACGGCGATCTCGGCGCTGCGCGTTACCTATCCCGACGGCCAGGGCATCCTGCGCGCAGTCCTCGCCGAGACGACAGGCCGCGGGTTCGGCATCGACGACATGGCCACCGAGTCCATCGGGCGGCCGGCCGGAGCGGACACGGCCAGCAAGCCGATGGTGCAAGTCACCATGCACGTGCACGGGAGACAGCCAGTCTCCGAGCTAGCCACCGCCCTGTCCGAGCTGGACAGCGTGCACGCAGTGCTCGCGACCGATGCCAACGCGATCGACGAATAGCGGCTTGCCGAATCCTGCCGGGCCGAGCCTGCTGGCTACCCGGCGGGCGCGAGGCTCGGCGGGATGACGCCGCCGGCCCGGCAGGCCCGGTATGCGGCCTGATAGGCGGCAGAGTTGACGTTGAGGCCGGCCGCTTGCGGGGTCGGCCAGTTGACGCCTGGTCCCTGGGTCGTTCCCGCAGGGTCGGGGAAGTTCTGGATGCCGTGGGCCCGCATGCAGCGGGCGGCCTGCACGCCGTCGCGAATGTTCTGCTCCTGGATCGTCTGTATTTGCGTGGCGCTCAGCCCGGAGCCCCCGTTCGGCAGCAGCGGCGCGCACAGATGGTGCGCGTCTCGCAGCGCTGGATCATCGCTCTGATAGATCGCCTGGATCGCTGCCCGGTTGAAGTTGCCCTGCCCGTCGGGAGCCGGGAAATCCGGCACGCCGTGTGACCGCATGCACTTGGCATAGGCCAGTGCCTGGTGATAGGTGCCGCCAAGGAAGGTGTCTGCCTTGGCCGACGACCCGCTGCAGGCCACGATCAGCAGGCTGGCTCCGGCCGTTGCCGCGGCCAGCGTGCGCGTCCGGCTCCACGGCCGGCCAGACCAGGTGCGCGATCCGGCGGAGCGCCATGGCCGGTTGCCCTCGGTGTGCTTGTTCATCCCACAGGTCTCCCGCTGAGCCCGGCACTACCTGCCCGGTAGCCAGTATCAGCCGCGCATCTCAGGCAGGCGTGTGGTTTGTCTGCGAGTCGTGTGTGAAGTCACCGCGGCGTGCCTGCGGAGGGCACGAATGGTCAGAGCGTTCTGGCACTCTCCGCAGTGAGCTGGCCCACCGGTGCAAGCGGATGCCCGGTGTTCGTGCACCGCCACCACGCCACCTTCTTGATCAGGTCAGCGGGGTCCTCGCCGTGCCAGATGTGACCTGGATGACCGCCATGGACAGCGCAGACCGGCCACTCGATCTCCGGTATCTCCTTGAGCATGGAAGAGACCGAATCGGCCGCACAGACGAGCAGCCAGGAACCTTCCATCTCCCGCGACATGCCCTCGCTCCCGCCCCAGTATGAGCCGTCCGGCAAGGCCGCATGCACCGACGAGGGCCATCCCCCGCCGAAGCATGCCCGCATCTGATACCGGCCGTAACCGGTGGCGTCCAGGTCGCGCTGCACGATATCCACGGCGGCGTGGCAGCGGGCCATGAACTCCTCGTTGGCCGGGGCAGGGTCGAAGCCGATTGGCCGCAGAACCTCGGCCATCAGGCGCTGCGCCGCCAGGGCGTCTCGGTGCCGGCGCCGGAGAAGCTGAGCCTCTACGGGCAGGGACTGCCCGCGCCCAGCTGGCAGAGCGAATCCGCCACCCTGGCGAGCGGAATGTCGGCGACCCGCTCGGTGCCCAGCCGGGGACTCCCCGGTCCATGGTGCCATCCGACCGCAGTTGCATGGAGACTGCGACTACAATGCGCTTGTATGAGACTCCTTCAGGTCAGGGCTGGCGCATGGCAGCTAGCCGTGCCTGAACAGTCCGCCCTGGTAATCGTGGATGAGTTGACAATGCCCATCGCGGACGGTCAACCGCCTCTCGATCATTGATGTTCTCTGCCCCAGGCACGGCAATCCGGAGGCTGCATCGCATGACCGCTTACACCCTGCCCGACCTGCCCTACGACTACGCGGCGCTGGAGCCTCACATCAACGGGCAGATCCTGGAACTGCACCACGACAAGCACCACGCCGCCTACGTCAAGGGCGCCAACGACACCCTTGAGCAGATCGCCGAGGCCAGGGACAGGGGGAACCTTGGCTCGCTGGTCGGCCTGGAGAAGACACTGGCATTCAATATCTCGGGTCACCTGCTGCATACGCTCTACTGGCAGAACATGTCACCTGACGGCGGCGACCGTCCTGACGGCGACCTAGCCGGAGCGATCAACGAGCACTTCGGCTCATTCGAGGCCTTCCACGCTCAGCTGACCACGGCGACGACAGGAGTTCAGGGGTCAGGCTGGGGCGTCCTGGTGTACGAGCCGACGGCCGGGCGGCTGCTCGTCGAGCAGGTGTACGACCATCACGGCAACGTCGCGCAAGGGTCGTTGCCGCTGCTGGCCTTTGACGCCTGGGAGCACGCCTACTACCTGCAGTACAAGAACGTCAGGCCCGACTTCGTCAAGGCGATGTGGGAAGTCGTCAACTGGCCTGACGTCGCGGCGCGTTATGCCGCCGCGGTCGGCAGGCAGTCAGGCCCGTGACCGCGGGCCGGGACCAGCTGATGTGCGAGGTCCTGCCTCCGGCCATCGAAGTCATGACCGCCTTCGGCCAGTCCGGCGACGATCCGGGCTTCTACTGGCAAGCCGTGCAGCGAGTGCTGGCCGATGCTCACGACGGCCCGCCGGGAGCAGATCCGGTCGCGCGGCTGACATTCGGCCTGACGGCGCTCGCCGGGATCCTGCTCGATGATCTCAGCGCGAACAGCGGCCGGGCGCCTGGGCAGATCCTGGCCGATCTTCACCGTCGCTACCTGGCAGTGTGATCGCCAGAGGGTAGCTTCAGGCGCCGGCCGTCAAGCGCCGTCGCCCGGGCGACGATCGCGTCGCCTTAGGCCTGCGAGGGCCGGCAGTCTGCGCACTGGCCGGCCAGCGCCAACTGGCCGGTGGTGACCACGAATCCGTAGTCGCGGAGCACGGCTGCTGCCAGTCCGTCAAACAGCGACGCGGGCACTTCGATGATCTCGCCGCAGCCGCGGCACACGAGATGCCCGTGCGGGGAAGAGGCAAGGTGGTAGGTCGCCGGGCCATGACCTGAATGCATGCGCTCCACGAGGCCCAGTCGCTCAAGCTCCTCGAGATTCCGGTAGACCGTGGTGAGATGGACGTCCGGGGCACGTGCCTGCACTTGCTCGGCAAGCTGCTCGGCGCTTCGATGTACCTGGCTGGCCAGCAGCGTCTCCGCTAGCAGCCTTTTCGCGGGCGTGACGCGCCCGCCGTGCTCTCGCAGCAGCGCGAGCACGGCATCCACGTCAGGATCGTCGGTTAGCCCGGGGCGAACGGCACGCACAGCGGAAGCCTACGTCACTGCAGCACCGCACCCATTCTGTCCGCGGCGGATGCCCAGGCCAGCTCCCGGCTAGCAGACGGGCAAGCGGCGGGAAGTGCGCTCACGCGGTCAGGTTCAGCATGCCGCGCAGCCAACGGCCGCCGTGGACGCCTGCTGCCGGGATGAGCAACGTGACGCCAACAGCTCGCGAGGCGGGCGGCGCGGGATCTCCGGCAGCGCCGGCCGGTTCCGGCGGACCGGCCATCGCGCGGGCGGCAGTCGGCATCCTGCCCTTGCGGCCGGCGCGTCCAGGCCTGCTGGCTGCCAGAGATTGGCCTGGTGCGAGCTGCATGGCCAGCCGGTACGTCCCGGCAGTGTGCCCGTGTACCCGGACGTGCACACCGAGTGAAACGAAGTAGTCGCCGCACAGGTGGCAGCAGAGCTGCCCGGTCGCTTCGTCGGTAAGCAGCACACCAGCCGGAGCGTGCAGCCCGGTGCCATCAGGCAGCCGCCACAGGTGACTGTGCGCGGCAGACAATGAACCGCCTGCCCGGTGTGGCAGACCCGTCCCGGCCGCTGTCATCGCCTTCTCCTGCACCCTTGCTGCGGTACGTGTCCACATTAATGCAAATTCATCGCAGCTAATAGTAGGTTGCATCTTGTCAGTAGCGGCCGATAGCGGGGCGCAGCCAGATCTTTCCGCGCGGAACTGGGGCGAGGTGTCCGTTGCGTCTCCCTGCCGCCAGAGAACTGGCGGCGGGCCAGATCAAGCCTCAAGCTTCGGCCTAGAGTCTGGACCGCCAGCTGGCGCGCGTCACGGTCCATCCGCCAGCGTCAACGGCTGGCGATCTCGCCATCCTCGCTGCCGCTGCCGGCCAGGATGGCGTCAATTGCAGCTCTGCGTGCTGCCATGGAGCTCGCCGGAGCGTGGAAGACGCAGCCGTCAGCTATCTCACCGCCGGTGTCGGCCCGGACTGCCTGGGAGAGCCGGCCGGTGGCCGCGGTGATCATCCGGCCTGGCCGGGTGTGCCTGCCCGAACGGCACCACCAGCGGGCGAACGATGTCGAGTATGGATTGATCCTGTTCATGAGTCCTCCAGGATCGATGGCCTGGCCGTGCTTCGCTCAGGCTAGCTCGATGCGGCGTTGCTGACGTGGACGGCCGTGCTCAGCCGCGGTCTTGCGGCGGGATGACGACGACGGGGCAGTGCGCGTGCTGGGCGACCTGACTGCTCACCGCTCCCATCATGAGGCGGCCGAAGCCGCCTGCGCCGCGGGAGCCCACGACGAGCAAATCGGCATCGCGGGAAGCATTGACAAGCTCTGCCGCGGCGGTGCCGGTGATGTCCTGGACATTGACCGACTCGAGGGACTCGCCGAGGGTGGCAAGCGAATTGTTCACTTCTACCAGGAGTTCCTTGCGCACGCGCTCGGCAATAGCGCGGGCTTCCCCATTGTCGACCGCGCCGCCGAAGTAGCTCACGATATCAGGGTGAACCGTGATCACAGTGAGTGGTGCGTGCCGAACTACCGCTTCCTTGACTGCCCATTCCAGGGCGCGGATTGAATGACCGGACCCGTCGACGCCGACGACAATTCCTCGCATTTCCCTCTGCACTCTCCTATCGAACCAGCGTAGCTTTCCTTTCACCTGGGCCAGATTCCTAACGCGGGCGCGCATCCGCGGCACGGCTCATTCGACGAAGTCGAGGCGCGTACCAGGGCGGCACCTCGCGAGTCACGCCTGGCTCGGCTAATCCGGTGTGCCCTGGCTGGTCTGCAACCGGGCGGTCCAGCGTTCTTCGATGTGGGCGTATTTCCAGATCAGGATCGCGGCGGCCCAGGTGACGATGAACATGCCGACGATGATGAACCCGGCGGTGTTGATGTTGAAGTTGTACATGAAGCCCCAGAAGCCGCTGGTCTGGCTCACGCCGTGGACTTCCAGCGGGACCAGGCTGAGGGTCTCGATGCCGCCGATGAAGATGCAGATGGCCACCGACAGGCCGGTGATCGCCAGGTTGTAGTAGACCTTGCGGATCGGGTTGAAGAACGCCCAGCCGTAGGCGACGTTCATGAACAGCCCGTCCGAGGTGTCCATCAGGCTCATGCCGGCGGTGAACAAGATCGGCAGGGCGATGATCGCCAGCCAGGGGATGTGCTCACCGGCTGCCAGCGCGACCGCGGTGAGCAGGGCGACCTCGGTGGCGGTGTCGAAGCCCATGCCGAACACCACGCCGACCGGGTACATCTGCCATTCCTTCTCGATGGTGTTCATCCAGCGGCCGAAGAACCGGTAAAAGAAGCCGCGCTTCTCCAGCTGGGCCTCCAGCTCGGCCTCGTTGTACTGGCCACGGCGCATCGCCAGGAACACGCGCAGGATGCCGCCCAGGATGACCAGGTTCAGCAGCGCGATCAGGAACAGGAACGCCGCGGACACGATGGTGCCGAAGGTGCCGCCGAACGATTCCAGCGACGAGTTGGAGTGGGTCACGGCGGGCAGCACGGTCTTCTCCGCGATGATGATCCCGACGCCGATCGCGATCACGATGGTGGAGTGGCCGAGGGAGAAGAAGTACCCGAAGGCCAGCGGCCGCGGCCGCTCGGTGCCCTGCCGCTGGTTCATCGACTTGCGGGTGGTGTTGTCGATGGCGGAGATGTGGTCGGCATCGAAGGCGTGCCGCAGGCCAAGGGTGTAAGCGGTCACGCACAGCCCGATGCCGAAGAACCGGTAGTGCGCGGGCAGCACGATGATGATGAACAGGGTGAACCCGATCAGGTGCAGCAGCAGGATCGACCCGTACATGCCCACCGTCCGGCGCTTCTCCACCGGCGACATCCCGTGGAATGATCCGCGGATCAGGCCGCCGAGGCCCGGCTTGCTGGCACTGGTCGCGGCTACGGCCATGGGGCACCTCCGGTGAGCACGCGGCGGCAAATCGGCCACCGCCCGCACGCTAACCCGGCTGCGAATAAGTTGCAAGTGCGTATTCTGCGCATCTACCGCCTGGCGCCTGGCTGACCTAGCATCGTCACGTGGATGGCCAAGACGCGGTGGCCGGCCGGTATCCCGCGGCCGACGTGAGGGAACAGGCCCTGGCTCGGCTGCGCGAGGAGGGCGGCCGGATCACGCCAGCGCGGCGGCTGCTGCTGGACGCGATCACCAGCCCTGGGCACCACACCGCCGGCGAACTGGCCGAGACTGTCCGGGCCAGCGCGCCCGGTGTGCACGTGACCACCATCTACCGCAACCTCGACGAGCTGGAGCGGCTGCGGCTCGTGGACCGCACCTATATCAGCAACGGACCCGCCACCTACCACATGGCCTCGGTCGCGCATGGCCACCTGGCCTGCGAATCCTGCGGGGCGATCGCCGACCTGCCGGGCGAGGCCTTCGCCACGCTGCACGACGCGGCAATGTCGATGTACGGATTCGAGATCAGCCCGGCCCGGTTCGCCATCCCCGGGCGCTGCGCCCGCTGCACGTGAGTCAGCAGCCAAGTGTGGGCAGGACAGGCGCTCGCCATGTGCTGCTTTACGGTGACAGCGTGCGCGACCCGGCCGTCCGGCACGAGGTGCCTCTCGCGATCGGCGACGCGCTCCTGTTTGCGGACCTGGGTGACAGGCGAGTCGTGATCACAACCGAGCTTGAGCGGTCGAAGCTGCGGCGGATCCCCGGCCTCGAAGTCCGCACGCTCGAGGAGTTCGGCCTCTACGAACTCCTCGACTCAGGCATGGCACGCGAGGACGTCATGGAGGAGACCTTCGCGCGCGCAGTGGTCCGGATGGGGATCACCGCGGCAGTCGTGCCTGCCGACTTCGAGCTGGCATTCGCTGACCGGCTACGCGCGCTGGGAGTTCGCGTCACGCCCGACCGCGCGCACTTTGCCGCCCGTCGGCGTGCGAAGACCAAGGGCGAGCTGGCCGGCATTCGGCACGCGCAGCGAGCAGCGGAGGCCGCCATGGCGGCGGCCGCAGACCTGCTGCGCAATCCTCGTGGCCGGAGGCTGACATCTGAACGAGTCAAGCGCGTGATCTCACGGGTTCTGACCGACCATGGCTGCCAGAGCGACACGTTCATCGTGGCCTCCGGCGCTCAGGCAGCACTTGGTCATGACCGCGGCTCGGGAGAGATACGCCCAGGCGAGCCGATCGTCATCGACATCGGGCCGCGACATGCGGAGTCCGGCTGTTTCGCCGACATGACGCGGACGTTCGTGCTCGGCGACCCGCCGGGCGAGCTTGTCACGTGGCAGCGGATCGTCCTGGCGGGTCTTCAACGGGCGATTGCAGGCTGCCGCGCTGGCGCTCAGACACGAGACCTCTACGAGGCGACTTGCGACTTGTTCGAGGTCGCGGGTTTCGCTACCCGGCGCACCTGCGCGCCCGGGCGTCCCCTGACCGATGGCTTCACGCATGCCCTCGGACACGGAGTCGGCCTGCAACTCCACGAGCCCCCGTTTCTCGGCATGTCCCGCGACACGCTCGCCGTAGGTGACGTCGTTGCGGTAGAACCGGGCCTCTACAGGAAGGGATTCGGCGGAGTGCGCCTTGAAGATCTTGTGCTTGTGGGCGAGAGCGGACCCGAGAATCTCACCCGTTACCCATACGACCTGAATCCCTAGCTGTGGCGGCGGGCAGCCGCTCGCGCCGCCGAACGATGCAGTCTGCCAGGTTCCGATAGCGCTGCGGCATGCCGTGCGGCTGCGGCCGGTTTCGCGGACATCCTCGGCGCCGCGGGGCTGCTGGAGCCAGTGCGCTGGGTCAGGGCTGTGCCGTGGCGGGGTCGCTGACCAGGTCGAGGAACCGGGCGAGCCGGTCCCGGTACCCTCTCCTGCCGCCGACGGCCGCCGGCGCCTCCGCGGCGGCCAGGCTGACCAGGTGCTGTGTGGTCTCGAATGCCACGTCCAGGTCGTGCGGGATGACCACGCCGTCGGCGGCCAGGAGCTGCGGGCGCCGCTGCGGCTGAGCCACGCCGACCCCAGGGCCGGGCTGGCGGTCAACGACGGTCAACGTCTCGTGTGCGAGTTCGCGCAGGTCCCGGTCGCCCGATTCCATGGCCAGCACGGTCGCACCGTGGTGGCGGGCATCCTCGACCAGGCTCAGCAGGTGCTCGGGCGCCTGGCCAGGGGCGACGACGAAGACTGTCTCGCCGCGGCGGCCGGCCGCCAGCCGCCCCAGGCCGACGGCCAGGTGCGGCGGAGCGCCTCCTGGGACCTGGTGCCGGATCAGGACCGGCGACAGTTCCGGTATCCCGGCAAGCCGGGCTTCGTAGTCCAGGTGCGCGGTCATGTGCCAGGGCTCGTAGGCCGGGGTCCCCACAATCAGCAGCCCGCCGGGGCCGTGCCCGGCACCGCGCAGCGCCGCCGCGAACGTCCGGGTCAGCTCCGCCCAGGCCGTCCCCGCCAGCAGGTCGCGCACCAGGCTGGCGCGCACGTCATCCATCCGGGCCTCCGCCTACTGAACCGGCATGCACTCGCGCAGGCTGGAATTCTTGCGGTGACAGTTTTGCATTCTCGTAGCAAGTGCATGAGGTAATCACTTGCAGATCTCTGGCAAGTTCGGTTACGTTGCGCTCGAGATGGCTGCCGCCTGCGAGCACGGAGTGCCGATGCCTGCTGTTGCCGCCACCCGGCCGGGCGGCTGTCCAGGGCCCCTACCGTGCTGACGCCCAGCAGGTGGGCCAGGTTTGGCGGCGACGGTTGCGACGACCGCCGGATTTCCCGGCCGCTCGGCATTCAGGCCGCTCGCCGCCTGGTCGTGCCCGCTTGCCTGGTGGCCGGCGGCCTGCTGCTCGTCGTGTTCGCAACGCGACCGCTCGGGCTGGGTGCCGCGATCCCCGGCTGCATCCTCGTTGTCGGCGGCACCTACGACCTGCCCAGGCGGCTGCGGACGCGCCGGCAGCGAGAGCCGCGGCGGCCGAGCGGCGCTGGGCGTTGACGGAGCGATCGTGACCGAGGCCGCCAGCCCGACGAGGCTTACGCCCGCCACCGGGTCCCGGCATGCGCGCGCGTTCGACAAGCGCCTGCTCGCAATGGCCGCGCGTGAGCGCGGGCCGCTGGCGGCGGCAGTCGGGCTGGGCCTGGTGATCGCGGCGACCAGGGTTGGCCAGGGCGTCGCGATCGCCTACGGACTGGGCACGATCCTGCGAACCGGCAGGTGGGCCGAGGTCTTCCCGTGGCTCGGCCTCGCCCTGGCGCTGATCGCGGTCCGCAGCGTCGCGATGGTCGCCCAGGGCGCAACCATGGCCGGGGCGTCGGTCCGGATCACCACCAGGCTCCGGGTGCGCCTGATGTCAGCAATCCTGTCGCTCGGGCCGGGCTGGGTCGACCGTGAGCGGTCTGGCGAGATCGAGGCCGTGCTGGTCGATGGCGTGGAACGGCTGGATGCCTACTTCCGGCTGTTCCTCGCCAAGGTGATCGCCGCGGGGCTGTCGGCTGTTGCCATTGTCGTGACGGTGATCATCATCGATCCGCCGACCGGCGGGTGCGTGGCAGTCTTCGCGGCCGCGGTCATGCTCATACCGTCCGGCGAGTACCGTGCGCTTGGCCCGCGCATGCGGTTCTGGTCCGAGAGTTACCGGCCGCTGTCCGCCGAGTTCGTCGACAACCTTCAGGGCATGACGACCCTGAAGATGTTCGGCGTGGCGGAGGAGCGCGGGCGTGCGCTCGAGGTCCGCTCGGGCCTGCTCAGGGACGCTGCGATCCGGCTCATCTCCGTCTCTGGCTTGTTCAGCGGGCTGATGGCGGTCTGCGCAGCGGCCGGCGCCGCCGCAGGGCTGGCTGTAGGCGGCCTGCGGCTGGCATCCGGTGAGCTCAGCACGCAGGGATTGCTGCTGATTCTGTTGCTTGTCGGCGAGTGCTTCAGGCCTGCCCGCGAGATCCACGACGCGATGCACTCCGCGGTCTGGGGGATGTCAAAAGCAGAGCGCGCGTTCGCCATTCTGCAGGTCCGGCCGGCCCAGGCTGGAACCTCCGCTGTCCGCATGCCCGCCACCGCGCCGCAAATCTCCTTCGACCAAGTGACCTTCGGCTACCGCCCGGGCCGGCCGGTGCTCAAGTCGGTCAGCTTCACCGCCGCGCCCGGCCAGACGATCGCCATCGTCGGGGCATCTGGCGCGGGCAAGACCACGATCGCGTCGCTGCTGCTGCGGTTCTTCGACCCGGCGGACGGCTGCGTGCGCATCGGGGGCACCGATATCGCGGACATAACACCGGACGCAGTGCGGCAGCTCATCGCGGTGGTCCCGCAGGATTCGTTCCTCTTCCATGCCTCGGTCCGCGACAACCTGACCATCACCAGCCCCGACGCCGACGACGAGCGACTCTGGCGGTCCCTGGCGGCGGCAGGCGCCAGCGGCTTCGTCGACGCCCTGCCGCACGGACTCGACACCGTCGTCGGGGAACGCGGCCTGCAGTTGTCGGGCGGCCAGCGGCAGCGGATCGCCATCGCTCGCGCACTGTTGAAGAACGCTCCGATTCTCATCCTCGATGAGGCGACGTCGAACGTCGATGTCGCCACCGAATCCTCGATCCTGGCAGCGCTCCGGCCCCTTCGCGCCAGCAGGACAACCCTCCTGATCGCGCACCGGCTTTCGACCGTGCGCGACGCGGACCAGATCCTGGTACTCGACAACGGCCAGATCACCGAGACAGGCAGCCACCAGGAACTCCTCCGCAAAGACGGGCGCTATGCGCGGCTCGTCGCAGCGCAGGCCGTGTCATGACCGGAGCGGCGGTCCCGCTCGCACGCCACCGCGGTGGCGCCGTCGGTCACCTGCTCCGCAGCCTGCGGCCGATCGCCGGCCTTCTCAGGCCGTACCGGTGGTGGGTGCTGGCGGCCATTGTCGTCCACGTGCTGATTCACGCGGCAACAATCGCCGCCGCGGTCGTCGGTGCCGTCATCGTCGGCAAGGCCATATCCGGCGCAACCGCCGCACAGCTCACGCCGCTGATCTGGCTGATCGCGGCACTGGTCGCGCCGCTTGGCGTACTCGGCTTTCTCGACATGTACGTGACCCACGCAATGTCCTTCCGGATCCTGCACGACTTGCGGCTCGTCCTGTACCGGCGATTTCACGACCTGGCACCCGCGTACCTGCTGCAGCGGCGCAGCGGCGACGTTGCCAGGGCGAGCATCGCCGACGTCGAACTGCTCGAAGTCTTCACTTCCCACATCGCGCCGCCGGTTGTTGCCGCGTTCATCATCCCGGTGCTGGCCCTCGCCGGACTCGGGATCATTCATCCGCTGCTGGCCCTGGTGGTCCTGCCATTCACGATCGCGGTGGCCTCAGTGCCGTCCTGGTTGCTTGACCGCGCACGTCGCCAGGGTCAGCAGCTGCGAGACCAGCACGGCCAGCTCGGCGCCAGCGTCGTCGACACCGTTCAGGGCACCAGGGAGGTGCTCACCTCAAGTGCCGAGCGCCAGGCGATCAGCCAGATCGAGCGCCAGCACGATGCGATTCTCATCGCCAGCAAGGCGCACGGCCGACGGGTCGGCGTTGAGCAGGCCGCCACCGACGCCCTGGTGGCACTTGCGATCGTTGCCAGCTTCGTCACGGCCGTCCTGCTTGAACTGCATGGTGCGATCAGCCGGACCGAGCTTCCCGTCGTGCTGATCCTCACGGCCGGAGCTTTCGCGCCACTGCTGACTCTGTCGGCCGCGATCCAGGAAGTCGGACAGGTTGCCGCAGCCGGTGACCGCATTCAGGCGCTGCTCAACGCCCGGCCAGCGGTGACCGACACCGGCCGCGAGCTGTCGAGCGCCGCGACCAGCTCCAGGGTGACCTTCAGCAACGTCACCTTCACCTACCAAGCCGCAGCTGCGCCCGCGCTGAGCCAGGTCACCTTCGACATCGCGCCGGGCGGCACCGTCGCGCTCGTCGGGCACTCTGGCGCCGGCAAAACGACGTGTATCAGCCTGCTCCTCCGGTTCTGGGATCCCGTTGAGGGATCGATCCAGGTGGGCGGACACGACGTACGGCAGTACGCCGAGCAAGGCCTGCGCGCGCTCATCTCAGTCGTGCCGCAGGACGTGCACCTCTTTCACGCCAGCGTGCGAGAGAACATCCGCATCGCCAAGCCCGACGCCACGGACGCCGACATCGAGCGGGCCGCCGCAGACGCCGGAGTGATGCACTTCCTCCCAGACCTGCCTGATGGCTGGGACACCCTCGTCGGCGAACGAGGCGCCAGCCTGTCCGGCGGCCAGCGGCAACGAATCGGCATTGCCCGCGCTTTCCTCCGGCCGGCGCCGATCCTCGTCCTTGACGAAGCCATCAGCAACCTCGATGTCGAGGCCGAGCACCACCTGCATCAAGCTCTCCGTCGCGTTCCCATCGAGACGACCACAATCCTGATCGCCCACCGGCCGTCGACCATGCGACTCGCTGACCGGCTCATCGTGCTCGACCACGGTCGCATCGCCGAGACCGGGACCTACGACCATCTCATCGGTCGTGACAGCACGCTGTCGAGGGTCATCGGCCAGCGAGACGCGCTGTCCTGAGCTCAGCGAGCAGACCGCTGCCGCGAAGTCGTTGACCTTGGAGAACACTGGTCGGGGTGGCCAAAAGGGGCTGCGGGGTGCGGGCCGTCATGGCGTCGCGGCAAGATTGCGTCATGTTCGTCGGCGGACCCTTCCTCGGGTGCGCTGGCGGGCCATTGCCATGACCGGAATCGAAGCTTCGACCTCGCCTCCTCCGTTGCCGCGCTGGTTCGGGCCGAGAGCCAGCCAAGATGACCCGGACGTCTCGGCCCTGATCGCCCGCGTCGCGCAAGGGGCCGGATGGGCAGACATTGGCGGTGCGTTCAACCTCAACGTGCGGATAGACACCGATCCGCCGGTTGTCCTCCGGGTTCATAGGCCCTGGGTCCGCCGCGGCCGGGTGGCAGGACTGCGGCGCCTGCGGGAGCGGCTCCAGCGGACGCAAGTCCGCGTCGCTCGGCCGATTCGGATTACCGGCCGCGACCTCCTGAGGGTCGGTGATCGCTGGGCTGAGATTGAGGAGTTCATCGATCACGTCCAGCCACCGGCGGGCGAGGACTCCTACGTCCGGCTCTTCGAGGAGCTCGGACGCCTGCACGCTGCGCTCAAGGCAGTCTGGGAGCCCAGTCCGCCGGAACCCCTCGACGACCACAGAACACTCGGCCAACTGCGTTACTCGATCGGCTTCACACGCCGCAGGCTCGGACCGAGCAGCGAGCCGGTCGTGCACCGGATGCGCCAACTGACTGGCGAGCTCTCCAAGCTCCGGAAGCAGGTCGAACTGCCATGCACTCCGATTCATGGGGACTACAAA
>JASHQL010000173.1 GCA_030039155.1 Streptosporangiaceae bacterium
TGCCGAACCTGATGCCGGACAGGTCAAGCTCGGCGCGCGGCAGCCGCCAGGCCGGCCCGCTCCCGCGCCGGATCCGCGCGGTCGGGGTCAGCTCCCTGATGTGCTGGAACGACCAGCGGTTGAACGGCGGGTCCTGCCAGTTGCCGAGCGTCACCAGCGAAGCCGGCGGAATCGGCGGCGGGCCGGCCATCAGGTCAGGGTGCTGCGGGCCGGGCGTCAGCGGGCCAGCTGTCATGGGCATAACGTAGCGGCCTGCTCGCGCTGGCGGCCGGCCGACCATTGCACGGCCATGGCGGGCTCCCTGCGCGCCGGCAGCCGCTCGCGGTGGTGCTGGTTACCGACTGGCAGCGGCTCGGCCTGACCAGGGACTAGCCGCGTGCCGGGCTGGCGGGAATGCCGGCCAGGTGCCGCATCAGCGCGGCGAACTCGGGCGGGGACAGGCTCTGCTCTGAGTCCGACAGCGCGTGCTCCGGTTCCGGGTGCACCTCGACCAGGATGCCGTGCGCGCCGGCCGCCCGCGCGGCCCACGCCATCGGCGCCACGTACGCGCGCGAGCCGGTGCCGTGGCTCGGGTCCACGATGATCGGCAGGTGCGACCGCTCCCGCACTACGGCCACCGCCGACAGGTCGAGCGTGTTGCGGGTCGCGCTCTCGTAGGTGCGGATGCCGCGCTCGCACAAGATGACCTGCTGGTTGCCCTGGGCGACCACGTACTCGGCCGCGGCCAGCCACTCCTCGATCGTGCTGGACAGGCCGCGCTTGAGCAGCACCGGCCTGTCTACCTTGCCGAGCTCCCTGAGCAGGTCGAAGTTCTGCATGTTGCGCGTGCCGACCTGCAGGATGTCAGCTGCCTTGGCCATCCGCTGCACCTGGTCGACCGCCATCACCTCGGTCACCACCGGCATGTCGCTCTGCCGGCCGGCGGCGACCAGCAGGTCGAGTCCCTGCCAGCCGAGCCCCTGGAACGAGTACGGCGAGGTGCGCGGCTTGAACACGCCGCCGCGCAGCACGTGCGCGCCGTGATCGCGGACGAACTTCGCAGTCGCGTTGATCTGCTCTTCGCTCTCCACCGAGCACGGGCCCGCCATCACCGCGAACCCGTCACCGCCGATCAGCACGTCGCCGACCCTGATCACCGTGTCGGCCTGCCTGGCCGCCCTGTCGACCAGCTTGTAGTGCCGTGACCTGCCGGCCGGCGCGGCGGGCGCGGCGGCAACCGCCTCAAGCATCTCGGCCGGAGACTCGTCCTGCGGTGCGGCCGGCAGCCCGCCGCTCCTGGCCGGCTCGCGCAGCGCCTTGGCCGGATAGCTGCCGAGCACCTTGACATACAGGGCCGCGGACCTGAGCTCGTCCAGCGCCGCGGCGGTGCCAGGGTTGGCCACGTTGCCCTCGAAGTCGACGAAGAACATGTACTCCCAGGGCCGGCCGGGCCTTGGCCGGGACTCCAGCTTGGTCATCGAGTGGCCGCTGCCCGACAGCACTTCGAGGCAGCGCAGCAGCGCGCCCTCCTCGTGCCTGGTCACCAGGATGAGGCTGGTCTTGCACGGGATCCGCACGTCGACCGGGGCGGCGTCGCGGGCCAGCACCACGAACCTGGTGAAGTTGTCCTCGGTGTCGGAGATGTTGCGGCGCAGGATGACCAGCCGGTTCGCGGCGGCAGCCTCGGGCGAGCCGATGGCCGCGGCCGCGGGATCGCGGCGCTCCGCCACCGCTCGCATCGCCCCGGCGGTGTCGAAGTAGGGGGCAAGCGCGGCCTGCGGCATCGACCTGAGGAACTGGGCGCACTGCTCGTGCCCCTGCGGGTGCGACAGCACCTGGGTGACAGCCGACAGCGGGACGTCGGCGACCGCGGCCAGGCAGTGATCGACCTTCCAGGTCTCCTCGCCCACGATGAACAGGTCGTGCTCGCGCAGCAGCGCGTAGACCTCGTTGATGCTGCCTGCCGTGGTGTTCTCGATCGGCAGCACGGCCAGCTCGGCCTGGCCCGCCAGCAGCGCGTCAGCCGCGTCCCTGAACGTCGGGTAGCCGGTCAGGTCGCCGTCCAGGCCGCGGCCCGCCAGGTACTTCTGCGCCGCGGCGTCGCTGAAGGCGTGCGCAACCCCCTGGAAGGCCACCCGGACCCGGTGCCCGGTCGCGTCGCCGTTCAGCCGCCTGGCCTGCTGGGCGACCGAGTCGCCGATCAGCTCACGGAAGATCCGGCGGACCAGGCTTGCCGAGACGCCGAGGTCAGCGGCCATCGCGGCGACGCCGTCCAGCACCGCCTGCTCCCTGGCCGGGTCCTGAATCGCGCCCGGTCCCTGCTCCTTGACCTGGGCAATCGCCGAGATGATCTCGCTACGCTGCGCGATCAGGCGGACGATGCCAGAGTCGACCTCGTCCAGGTCCTGCCTGAGCCCGGCAATGCCTGACTGCTGCTCGCTCATGACGCTGCTGTCTCCGCTTCGGCGCCGGTCCGGTCGGACCGGCCATGCGGTACCCCGCGGGCCGGATTCGGCTGCCCGCTGGCAGGGACCGACTGGCCCTGCGACGTGATCACGCTATCGCATCGGCGCCGGTCGTCCTCGCCGCACCGGGCGGCTTAGCCGACGCCCGCCGGTTCGGCGACCGGCAGCTTGCGCACCGTGTCTCCGGTCCTGATGGTGCCGGGCACCACGATCCTGGCGTTCAGCCCGCGCAGCCTGAGCTGCCTGCCCACTCTCGAGTTCACGAACCTGAGCGCCTCGGTGCCGAACCGCGCCGAGAACTTCGGACAGCCCAGGTGCGGCTGCGGGCTGACCTCGAGGACCACCGCGCCGATGGCCAGCCGGGCACCAGCCGGCAGGTTCGCCTGGCTGATGTCGAAGTCCAGGTAGAGCTGGTCGCCGGCCAGCTGCCTGCGGTCGGGATCCCCCGCCACCAGCAGGGCGACCCTGGCATTCATGACTGTGACCTGCTTGCCGGGATCTGCCGTCTTGTCCGGCGTGCTGCTGCTGCCGCGGACCCGCCAGTTGTCGCCGACCAGCCCGCAGGACTCATCCAGCGTGGCTTCCGCAAGCACCAGGCGCTCGTCGACATCGGGCCTGCACACGATCAGCTCGACGGTGCCGCAGTCGGCAGGCGACCTGCGCACGTGATCGAGACCGGCTTCGAAATCCGCAGTTCTCAGATGCAACGGCACGTTCCCATCTTCGCTGTGGTCGGTGCCGGGAACAAAGCCGCCCGCGGCGTGATCCGGCACACATAACGGCGGTGGGGTTGAACCTCCGCGGCGGACGGCGCGGGTCAGCTGAAGAAGAAGTCGATCTCGCTCTGCTCGACGGATGGGGACCAGAACTCGGTGGCCTTGCCGTCGGCGAGGTGCCAGACGTGTACCTCGCGTGCCTCCAGGGTCTTGCCCGGGCGCTCGCCGTACGCGGTGACCAGCACGGCGCCGTGCGTGTCGTTCGCGAGGATGTCGTGCACGTCGAGGTGGAAGGTGCCGCCGGTCAGCTCGATGAGCTTGCCGAAGAACCCGATGACCTCCTGGTGCCCGTGGTAATCGCCGGCAAGCTGGCTCTCCCCTGGGACGTGCCAGTCGATGTCGTCGGCGAAGATGGCGAGCACCTTCTCGATGTCGCCGGCCGCGAATGCTTCGTAGCCGCCGCGCAGCAGGTCCTCATTTGGATGTGCCATGACGTCCCTCCCTGGTTGGTCGCTCACATTCTTGCGGCTCAGCCGGCCGGCCCAACCGGGCTGACACTGAATGCACAGGGTCGTAGCCGGCCACCAGCCCGGCCACCCAGTCCGGCGCCGCCGCCGGATCCTCCGGCGGCGCCGCGACCAGCACGAGTTCTGTCACGCCAGCGTCGGCCAGCTCCGCCAGGTCGACGGCCCCGTGGCCAGCTGCCAGCGAGACGGCCACGGTCAGCTCGGCGAGCTGTCTGCCCCGGCGGCGGCACTCCTCGGCCAGGAAGCCGACCCGCTCTTCAACTTGGCGAGGTGCCAGGTTGAAGCCGTACCACCCGTCGCCGAACGCTGCCACCCGCCGCAGCGCCGCATCGCTGGTCCCGCCGACCACGATCGGCAGCCTGCGGTCGTGCACCGGCCTTGGGTTGACCCTGACGTGGCTGAACCGGACGAACTC
>JASHQL010000174.1 GCA_030039155.1 Streptosporangiaceae bacterium
TCGGTCGGCAGCGCCTGCGTGTAGCCGAGCGCCCGGCCGCGCGGGATGATCGTCACCTTGTGCACCGGGTCGGCGTGCGGCATCGCGTGCCCCACCAGGGCGTGCCCGCCCTCGTGGTAGGCGATCAGCTTCCGTTCCGCCTCCGACAGCAGCACGCTCTTGCGCTCGGGACCGGCCATGACCCGGTCGATGGCCTCCTCGAGCGCGGCCATGTGGATCTGCTTGCCGTTGCCGCGGGCGGTCAGCAGCGCGGCTTCGTTGATCACGTTGGCAAGGTCTGCGCCGGTGAAGCCGGGCGTCCGGCGGGCGATCACGTCCAGGTCGGCGTCGGACGCGATCGGCTTGCCGCGCGCGTGCACCTTCAGGATGCCCTTGCGGCCCGCGAGGTCCGGCTGGGCCACGACGATTTGCCGGTCGAACCGGCCGGGGCGCAGCAGTGCGGGGTCGAGGATGTCCGGCCGGTTCGTGGCGGCGATCACGATCACGCCGCCCTTGGTGTCGAAGCCGTCGAGCTCGACAAGCATCTGGTTGAGCGTCTGCTCGCGCTCGTCGTGCCCGCCGCCAAGTCCCGCGCCGCGGTGCCGGCCGACGGCGTCGATCTCGTCGACGAACACGATCGCCGGGGCGTTCGCCTTCGCCTGCTCGAACAGGTCGCGCACCCGGGAGGCGCCGACGCCGACGAACATCTCCACGAAGTCCGAGCCGGAGATGGAATAGAACGGCACGCCGGCCTCGCCGGCCACGGCGCGGGCGAGCAGGGTCTTGCCGGTGCCCGGCGGGCCGTACAGCAGCACGCCCTTGGGGATCTTCGCGCCGATCGCCTGGAATTTCGCCGGGTTCTGCAGGAACTCCTTGATCTCCTGCAGCTCCTCGATGGCCTCGTCGGCGCCGGCCACGTCGGCGAACGTGGTCTTCGGCGTGTCCTTGGTGATCAGTTTCGCCTTGGACTTGCCGAAGTTCATCACCCTTGACCCGCCGCCCTGCATCTGGTTCAGGAAGACCAGGAACAGCAGGAAGATGATCAAGATTGGCAGGTAGCCGAGCAGCAGGCCCCAGAACGAGCTGCCGGTCGGGTGCACGCCCTTCCAGCCGCCTGGCATGGTGCCCTTTTCGACCTGCTTCTGCAGGTCGGCGGCGATCGTGTTGCCCTGGTTGGCGACGTAGGTGGCCTCGAGGTTCTTGCCCGACTTGGTGGTGATCTGAATCGTCTGCACCGAGTCGGTCAGGATGGCCGATTTCACATCGCCGGCCCTGATCAGGCTAATCACCTGCGAGACGTTGGCAGGCTTGTAGGTCGTGCCGGGCGAGGCAAGCCGGTAGACGATGACAAGCAGGATGATCACAAACAGCAGGGCGACCAGCCAGCCCCTGGCTATGCGCTTCAGATCCATCGCCGAACGGCCCAGGTGTGCGGGCCGATCCCTCCTGACGAGCCTCATGTCCCGCCGGGCTCCGGCGAGGCTGGTTAGTTACCCTGCGCGTGGGCGCACTTGTTCTGTTCCCTGCCGCTAAGCACGGGAATACTCGACGGTACACCGCGCTAGCAACCAACGGCACGCAGCCGGCCGCACGGTGGCATGGCGCGGCAGACCTTACGCTCCTTACCCAGGTGAACGAATATCATCTCGCCCGGTGTTCCCAGCCTGAACGACCGGCTGAGCGGCTACCGCGGCCGCATTCCGGCCGCTGCCTGGCTGTCAGCCGCTGGCCGCGTAGACGTGCGGCGCCAGGGTGCCGATGAACGGAAGGTTGCGGTACCGCTCGGCATAGTCAAGGCCGTAACCGATGACGAACTCGTTCCCGATCTCGAACCCGGTGTAGGCGACCGGCACGTCCATCTTCGCCGCCAGCGGCTTGCGCAGCAGCACGCAGACCTTGACCGACGCCGGGGCGCGCGACTCCAGGTTGCCGACCAGCCAGGACAAGGTGAGCCCGGAGTCGACGATGTCCTCGACGACCAGCACGTGCTTGCCGCTGATGTCGGCGTCCAGGTCCTTCAGGATCCGCACCACGCCCGAGGACTTAGTGCCAGAGCCGTACGACGAGATGGCCATCCAGTCCATCGTCACCGGCAGGTGCAGCGCCCTGGCCAGGTCGGCCATCACCATGACCGCGCCCTTGAGCACTCCGACGAGCAGCAGTTCGCGGTCAGCGTAATCGGCGTCGATCTGCGCGGCGAGCTCGATAATGCGCGCCTGCAACTGGTCTTCGGTGATCAGGATGCTCTCGAGATCGGCCGCCATGTCATGCTGGTCCACCCTGATCCTCCGATCGCGCCCCAGGGGGAGAGGGGGGTCGTCGTCCCTGGCCAAGCTGTTCGGTGAAGAGCAGCCTGCCATACCGGCGCAAACCGCGGAGTCCGCCAGGCAGGTCGGCCCACCGCTGCCCGTGCCAGTTCGTCACGAGCGCATCCAACTCGGTCACGTGCCGTTCGGTGAGGCTGCCCGGCTGACAGCCCGCCTCGATCGCGGCGGCCCTGAGCACCCGGCCGCGCAGCGCATCGGGCAGCGCGGCCAGCGCCTCGGCCGGCAGCCCAGGCGCACCGTCGGCCAGCCCGGCGGCCGCCCCGGCGGCCAGTTCGTCCAGCAGGTCAGCGTCGGCTCGCAGCAGCCTGGCGGTCCTAGCCAGCGCGGCGGGCACGCCTGGCCCGAGCGCGGCCGCCAGCGCCGGCAGCAGGTCGTGCCGCACCCGCGCCCGGCTGAACGCCGGATCGCTGTTCTGCGGGTCCTGCCACGGCTGCAGGCCCTGGGCCGCGCACGCCTGCCTGGTCTGCGCCCTGGTGATACCGAGCAGCGGACGCAGGTACAGCCCGCTGACGGCCGGCATGCCGGCCAGCGAACGGGCGCCTGAGCCGCGGGCCAGCGCGAGCAGCACGGTCTCGGCCTGATCGTCAAGCGTGTGCCCGAGCAGCACCGCTGCGGCACCGGTGCGCTCGGCTGCCCGGCCGAGCTCGGCGTACCTGGCGGCGCGGGCGGCGGCCTCGGGTCCCTGGTACTCATGCCCGCCTGCCTCGGCCGGCCTGCCGGGCACGCTGGCCTGGCAGCGCAGCACCGGTTCAAGCCCGAGGCCGGCGAGCTGCACCTGGACGGTGGCGGCTTGCCCGGCCGAGCCATCCTGCAGGCCGTGATCGACGGTCACGCCGCCGGCCAGCAGGCCGAGCCGCGGCGCCTCGAACGCGACGGCGGCCGCCAGCGCGAGCGAGTCGGCGCCGCCCGAGCAGGCCACAAGCAGCAGGTCGCCCGGGCTGAACCGGTCGGCTGCGGCGCGGACGCAGGACCGTACCGCGGCTACGTCCGGGTGCGGGCCCATCGGGCCGGTCGTCCCAGGCGGGTCAGCCGGCCGCCTGGCCGGCGTCCATGCGCTCGAGCCAGGCCGTCGGGGCAGACAGCTCTTCTGTGGTCGGCAGCGTCTCCGGCGAGGTCCAGATCCGGTTGAAGGACTGCATGCCAGACTCGTCGACGACCGCCTTGACGAAGCGCGAGCCCTGCTCGTACTGCTTCATCTTCAGGTCGATGCCGAGGATCCTGCGGATGGCCTGCTCGATCCGCCCGGCCGAGCCGCGGCGGGCGGAGAATTTCTCCCTGATCTCGGCGACCGACGGCACCACGGCCGGGCCGACGGCGTCCATGACGTAGTCGCCGTGCCCTTCCACCAGGGTCATCACCGCGGTCATCTTCTCCAGGATCTCCCGCTGCCGCGGGCTCTGGATGGCCTCGATCAGGCTCTCGCCGTCGGTCCGCCTGACCGCACCTGCCACCGCGTCGGCCGCGGCACGCAGCCGCTCCAGGATGGAGGCCGGGTCCAGGTCAGAGGCGAGCAGGAAGTCGGTCATCAGCTGCTGCACGTACGGCCGGAGCCAGGCGACCGAGGTGAACTGGGTGCGGTGCGTCTCCTCGTGCAGGCAGACCCAGCGCCTGAAGTCGTGCGGGTTCACGCTGAGCTCGCGCTCCACCATCACGATGTTCGGCGCGACCAGCGTCAGCCGGCCGGCCGGCGCGTCCGTACCCAGCTGGTCAGGGTCGGGCGGCAGGAACAGCTCGTACTGGCCGAGCACCCGGCTCGCCAGGTAGGCAAGGATCAGCCCGGCCTGCATGCCGGTCACCCTTGAGCCCACCGAGGTGAGCACGGAGCCGCCGGCCGGCGCCATGCCGCGCTCGGCCATCCGGTCCACCAGCGGGTCAAGCACGACCTTGAAGCCGTCCACGTTCGCCCTGATCCAGCCGGGCCGGTCCACGATCGCGACCTTGCCGTCGTCGTCGGAGCCGGGCAGCCCGGTCAGCTCGTGCACCGGCTCGGCCACCACGGCGGCGAGCTGCCGCAGCTCGGCCACGACCTTCCTGGCCTCTCCGATGCTGACCTGCGGGCCCGGCCTGACCCAGCGGACCCCGGTCGAGGTAGCGACCTGCCAGTCGATCATCTGCGTGCTGCTCACCCCTTAACCGTACCCAGGCTTGCGCTGTCCGGCTGACGCCGGACAGCAAGCCTGGGGTGTTTGCCCAGGGGGATAACCCCCTTCGACCCCCAGACCGGGGGGCAAGCCCCCCCGGACCCCCCGCGCCGCGCTCGCGCCTGGAGCGACTTGTGCACGCCCACGGAACCCCCAGACCGGGGGCGCAGGCCGGCCCCGGAACCCGGTAGCTCACGCATCATCTGCAGCCGCAGGCGGCGAGAGTGTCGGCGAGCGAAACCATGGCGGGGGCGGCCGCGCCGAGACCGTCCTTGCTGAGCTTGTCCGCCATCACCGCGAAGGCGAGCAGCTGGCCGTCCTTGTCGTAGGCGATCCCGGCCAGCGCCGCGACCGTCTGCAGGTTGCCGGTCTTGGCCCTGACCACGCCGTAACCCGCGGCCGGGCCGGTGCCGAACACGCTGCCGCCAGGACCGAGCGTGCCGGAGAAGCCGGTGACCGGCAGCCCGGTGATCACCGGCCGCAGGTCCGGCTGGCTCGCGGCCGAGGCCAGCCTGATGAGCTGCACCAGCGCGGCCGGCGTGATCCGGTCGAGCGGCGACAGCCCGCTGCCGTCCACCAGCTGCACGCCGCTGCCGATGCCCAGCCTGGCAAGCGTCGCTTCCTCGGCGCGCGCGCCGCCCTGGAAGGTGGCCGGCTGCCCGGTCGCGATCGCGACGTGCCTGGCCAGGTTCTCGGCGATCACGTTGTTGCTCTGCTCCAGCATGAGCTGCACGATCTCGGCCAGCGGCGGTGAGGTCACGCTGGCCAGCGTGACCGCTCCTGCGGGTGCGCGGGCGAGCCCGATCGTGCCGGTCACGGCGATGCCGTCGGCCCGCAGCAGGCTGGCGAACACGCCGGCCGCGTCCGCCGCCGGGTCGGGCGACCTGGGCAGGTAGTTCATCCCGACCTGCGCGTCCTGCGGCGCGCCGCTCGGCAGCAGCCGGCCCTGGTCCACCTCCAGCGGAGTGATCACCGAGACGTTGCCCTGGGTGACGTAGGAGGCGGGCCAGCCGGGCGCCAGGCCAGCCCCGCCGTACAGCGAGGTGTCATAGCTGAGCCGCACGATCCTGCGGCCCTTTGCCTTGAGTGCGCGTGCGGTCGCGGCGGCAAGCTGCTGCAGGGTGGCCGGCTGCGGGTAGGCGATGCCTGGCGGCCGCCGCACGGTCAGCGTCGGGTCGCCGCCGCCGACCAGCACGATGCTGTCGGGGGCCGGCCCGGTCACCACCGTCGTGCGGAACGTGGCGGTCGGGCCGAGCACGTGCAGCGCGGCCACCGCGGTGGCCAGCTTGGCGGTGGAGGCGGGCGCGAAGCCGACGCCGGCGTTCTGCTGGTACAGCACCCTGCCGCTTGACAGGTCTGCCACCAGCACGCCCAGCTGCGAGCCGAAGACCTGGTTGCCGATGAACGGCGCCAGCGCGGCGGCGATGCCGGCCCTGGTGGCAGCGTGGCCGCTGTCCGCCGTCCCGGCTGCGGCAGCGAGCACCTGGCCGGCCCTGACCAGCGGGCGCCCGGTCACCGCTGGCGGCCGCAGCTGCGCGAGCCGGCGTGGCAGCAGCCGCGCGACAGCAGTGCCCGCGCCCATGGTGAAGACGCACAGCATCGCAACGGCGACCAGCGCCAGGCTGCGCGGGCGACGCACCGACTACATTCCTTCCTGAGGCGGTGTCCGGCGAGCGGCGGGGCCGGCCAGGTAGCTGCCTGGCGGCAGGCAGCAGACGCTCAACGGGTAGATATCTGATCGGCCGGATGCATTCACACCACGAGGCGCCGGGGGGCGTGTATGGAGTTCGATGTAGTTATCGAGATCCCCAAGGGGCAGCGTAACAAGTACGAGATGGATCACCATACCGGCCGGATTCGGCTCGACCGGATGCTGTTTACCTCGACGCGCTACCCGGCTGACTACGGCTTTATCGAGAACACGCTGGCCGACGACGGAGACCCGCTCGACGCCCTCGTCCTCCTCGACGAGCCGACCTTTCCCGGCTGCCTGATCCGCTGCCGGGCGATCGGGATGTTCAGGATGCGGGACGAGAACGGAGCCGACGACAAGGTGCTGTGCGTGCCCGCCACCGACCCGCGCATGGCTCATTTGACGGATATATCAGATGTTTCGGAGTTCGACAGACTCGAGATCCAGCACTTCTTCGAGGTCTACAAGGCACTCGAGCCGGGCAAAGAGGTCGAGGCGGAGGCCTGGGTTGGCGTGCAGAAGGCCGATGCCGAGATCCTGGCCTGCCGGAAGCGGCTGGCCGAAAGCCTCGGCTAGCGAAGATCCCGGCCAGCGGCAGCGGGCATAACCAGGCGGAGAGTTCGGCATAACCCGGCGGAGAGCCGGCCACACCGGGCCGGCAACACTGAGTAGGGACCGAGCGAGGAGGAGCCGTGGCTCACGCCGACGACGTGCTCAGCCAGGCCCCGCTGTTCGAGGCCCTGAACGAGGAGGACGCCACCGCGCTGCGCGGCGACGTGACCAAGGTCGACCTGGCCAGAGGCGAGCGCCTCTTCACCGAGGGCGACGACGGCGACAAGCTCTACATCATCCTGAAGGGCAAGATCAAGCTCACCAGGGCGGCGCTTGACGGCCGGGAGAACCTGCTGAGCGTGCACGGGCCCGGTGAGATGTTCGGCGAGCTTTCGCTGTTCGACCCGAGGCCGCGCACGGCGAGCGCCACCGCCGTGACCGATACCAGCCTGGCCGCGCTCGCCCATGACTCGGTGCGCAGCTGGCTGGCCACCAGGCCAGACGTGGCCATGCACCTGCTGGCCGCGCTGGCACAGCGGCTGCGCAGGATCAACGACGTGAAGGCCGACCTGGTGTTCACCGACGTGCCTGGCCGGGTCGCGAAGGCGCTGCTCGACCTGGCCGAACGGTTCGGCGTGCCGCAGCAGGAAGGCATCCAGGTCAACCACGACCTGACCCAGGAAGAGCTGGCCCAGCTCGTCGGCGCCAGCAGGGAGACGGTCAACAAGGCGCTTGCCGACTTCGTGTCGCGCGGCTGGATCCAGCTGTCGGCCAAGTCCGTGCTGGTGACCGACGCGGAGCGGCTACGCCGCCGGGCCAGGTAACGGGCGGCGGCTAGTAGGTCATGCCAGGCGGCAGCTCGCCGCTGGCGGCGAGGTAGTCAAGCTGCGCGCGGACCGACCACTCAGCGAACGGCCACAGTGACTTGTCCACGTCCAGGTAGACGGTGGCCACGATCTCGGGGATGGTCCGGTCGCCGCTGGCCAGGCTGGCCCTGATCTCGGCCAGCCGCTCCGCGCGGTGGCTCAGGTAGTAGTCCAGCGTCGCCACCGGGTTGTCGAGCACCGGGCCATGACCCGGCAGCAGGACGCTGAGCCCGGCGTTCCCGGCTTCATCGGCGGCGTCGGCCAGCCGCCGCAGCTTGCCGAGTGAACCGAGGTAGTCAGCGAGGTTGCCGTCGCCGGCGATCACGGTGGTACCGCGGCCGAGCACGGTGTCGCCGGTGAGCAGCGCGCCGTCGGCCGGCAGCAGCAGGCAGACCGAGTCAAGAGTGTGTCCAGGGGTGGTGATGACCCGCAGCTCGCAGCCGGCCTCGGTGAGCACGTCGCCGGCTGCCAGCCCTTCGCCGCCGAGCCGGTGGCCTGGGTCGACCGCGCGTACCGGGGCACCGGCCAGCTCGGCGAGCCTGCCCGCGCCGGCGGAGTGGTCGCTGTGCCCGTGCGTCAGCACGATCAGCGCGATCCGCCTGCCGTCCGCGGTGGCCAGCTCATGAACCCGGCGCAGGTGACCTTCGTCGGCCGGCCCCGGGTCCACCACCACGGCGGCCGCGCAGCCCGGCTCGGCGATGATCCAGGTGTTGGTGCCGTCCAGCGTCATCAGCCCCGGATTGGGCGCGAGCACGCAGCGCGCCCGCGCGCTGCCAGAGCCGTCGATGGCAGCGGCGGGCTCGGTCATATCGGGTACTCCTTGATGCCAGGCACGGTCAGCCAGACCGCCCCCTCGCGGACCAGCACCTGGGGCAGCCGCGGCAGGATCTCCCGCGGGTGCTCAAGCGCGGACGCAACGTCGGCGAACGCGGCGAGCTCGGCCAGGCTGACCGCGGTCGGCGGCCAGAGCTGGATCTCGCCGCGCTTGCCTGCCTGCAAGGCAGCACCAGGCCCGATCCAGGTGACCGCGGCCGCCTCGCCGCCGACGTCCCTGGTGCGCTGGCCCTGCGGCAGCGCCGCGGCGAAGAACCTGGCGTCGAACCTGCGCGGCTCGATCACCGGGGTGATCCACCGTGACCACGGCCTGAGCAGGTCGGCGCGCAGCACCAGCCGCCTGCGCCTGAGCAGCTCGGCGAGCGACAGCGACCGGTCGAGCAGCGCCTGCCGGTCCGCCTCCCAGTCATCGCCCGTGGTGTCCGCCACCACCGTGTCGGCGGACTCCCCGGCGAGCAGAACGCCAGACTCCTCGAAGGTCTCCCGGACCGCGGCGCAGACCAGCGCCCTGGCCAGCTCGGGCGGCGCGTCGAAGACCTGGCCCCATTCGGCAACCCCGGGGCCGGCCCAGGCGACTTCCTCGTCGGCGTCCCTGGCGTCGACCGAGCCGCCGGGAAACACGAAGGCACCTGGCGCGAACGCCATGCTCGGCTGTCGCCTGAGCATGTACACCTCGAACCCGGTAGCAGCCGGCCGGAGCAGCATGACGGTTGCCGCATCCCGCGGCGTCACCGGCTGCGTCGCGCCCGCGATCACGTCCTGCATCCGGCCAGGAACCTGGTCGGCGATCCGCACGGTTGCAGCCTGCTGCTGCGCAGCCTGCGCTGGCTGTTCTGACACGCCGTCAGCCGGCCGCCGACTCGTGGACTTCCACGATGAGCTCGACCTCGACCGGAGAATCGAGCGGCAGCACCGCGGTGCCGACGGCGCTGCGCGCGTGCCTGCCCGCCTCGCCGAACACCTCAAGCAGCAGCTCGCTGGCGCCGTTGATCACCTGAGCCTGGCTGGTGAAGTCTGGCGCGCTCGCCACGTAGCCGGTCACCTTGACGATCCGCTTGATCACGCTCAGGCTGCCGGTCAGCGAGACCACGGCGGCCAGCGCGTTCAGCGCGCAGGTCCTGGCCAGCGCGGCAGCCTCGGCGGCGCTCACCTCGGCACCGACCTTGCCGACCGCGAGCAGCTTGCCGTCCACCGAGGGAAGCTGGCCCGCGGTGTAGATGTGATTGCCGGTGCGCACCGCGGGCAGGTAGGCGGCCACCGGCATGGCGACCGCTGGCAGGGTCAGGCCGAGCGACTCCAGCCGCTGCGCGGGGCCCTGAGCCGGGTCCAGGTCGGTCATTCCTTGACTCGCTTCAGGTAGGCAACGAGCTGCTCTGGGTTCGGCCCTGGCACCACCGCCACCAGCTCCCAGCCGTCGTCGCCCCAGTTGTCCAGGATCTGCTTGGTCGCATGCACGATCAGCGGAACCGTTGCGTACTCCCACTTCGCCATAGCCGAAACCCTAGCGGGCGAGTGCCGGCCGTGGCTGTCCAGGCCGAGACGGCCTACGCGGTCGAGCCCGGCTCCGCGCCAACTCCGCCGGCGGCCGAGTGCTGGTCGGTAGCGCCGTCGGCAGCCGCGCCGTCGGGCGGCTCCTCGGGAACCATGGCGGGCTCGACCTGCGGCGCCGCCAGCTCGGGAATCCCGGCCACGTCCGGGATGTCAAGCTCGGGCGTGGCCTTGCCGGCGATCTCTGCCTCGGCCTCCGCGACCTCGTCGGCGCCGTAGTCGGCCAGCGAGCCGGCGTTGCTGCCGCCGTCGCCGCCGGAGGGCGCGAACTTGTCAAAGAACCGAAGCAGCTCGACCGGCACCGGCATGACCAGGGTGCTGTTCCGCTCGGCGGCGACCTCGACCACGGTCTGCAGCAGCCGAAGCTGCAGTGCTGCCGGGTCGCGCGCCATCACGTTCGCGGCGGCGGCCAGCCGCTTGGACGCCTGGTACTCACCGTCGGCGGTGATGATCCTGGCCCGCCGCTCCCGCTCGGCCTCGGCCTGCCTGGCCATGGACCGCTTCATGCCTTCCGGCAGCGAGACGTCCTTGATCTCGACCCGCTCGACTCTGATCCCCCACGGGCCCTCGGTCGGCTCGTCGATGATCCGGCGCAGTTCCCTGTTCACGGTGTCCCGGTCGGCGAGCAGTTGCTGCAGCTCGGTCTGGCCGATGATCGACCGGAGCGACGTCTGCGCCTGCTGCGAGATCGCGAACAGGTAGTTCTGCACGTTGATGGTGGCCTTGATCGGGTCAACCACCCTGAAGTACACGACCGCGTCCACCCGGACGCTCACGTTGTCCATGGTGATGCCCTCCTGCGCGGGCACCGCCATGGCCACGATCTGCATGTTCACCTTCTGGATCCGGTCGCCGAACGGCCTGATCACAGTCAGCCCTGGTCCCCTGGTCCCAGGGAGCACCCGGCCGAACCTGAAGATGATGGCCTGCTCATACTGCTGGACGACGCGGAGCATCCGGCCCGTGGTAATGGCGCCGAGAACGACCAAGACCACGATGATTGCGATCAGAGCCTCGACCACCGCATAACACCTCATTCCTGGGCTAGCCAAGAACTATTCGATCACCAGCCTAGTGACCTATGCCACTCCCTAGCCAGGCGCGCGAAGGACGCAACTCGGTCACTTCCCTGTCACGTTCGCAAGCATTGGTTCGTTCAGCGGTGCCAAGCCTGGCCCGATCAGATCCGGCCCGCGGATAACCTCCAATCGTGGGCACCAGGGACACCGACTGGGAAGGCGTGCGGCTGCACGTCGTGACCGGGAAGGGCGGCACCGGCAAGACCACGGTGGCGGGCGCGCTCGCGCTCGCCCTGGCCAGCGGCGGCAAGAAGGTGCTGCTGATGGAGGTCGAGGGCCGCCAGGGCATCGCCCAGCTCTTCGACGTGCCGCCGCTGCCGTACGCCGAGCGGAAGATCGCGGTCGCGCCAACGTCGCTGGCCGAACACCCTGGCGATGTGTTCGCGCTGGTCGCTGACCCAGAGTCGGCACTGATCGAGTACCTCGAGATGTTCTACAGCATGAAGCTCGCGGGCGCGGCGCTGACCAGGCTCGGCGTGTTCGACTTTGCCACCACGATCGCGCCCGGCCTGCGCGACGTGCTGCTCACCGGCAAGGCGGCCGAGGCGGTGCGGCGCAAGGGCGGCGGCGGCAGGGCATACGACGCGGTCGTCATGGACGCGCCGCCGACCGGCAGGATCGGCAGGTTCCTGAACGTCAGCACGGAGATCTCCGGCCTGGCCAAGGTCGGGCCGATCCGCGGTCACGCTGACACCGTGCAGAACGTGATCAGGTCGCCGCAGACCGTCGTGCACTTCGTCACGCTGCTTGAGGAAATGCCGGTGCAGGAGACCCTCGACGGCATCGCCGAGCTGCGCGCGCTCGGCGGGATCAGGGCAGGCGCCATCATGATCAACATGACCAGGTCGCTGCCGCTGCCGGCCAGCCAGCTGCAGGCAGCGGCGGACGGCCAGCTCGATCCTGACCTGATCGCGGTCGGGCTGAAGGCAGCCGGGCTCGACGACAGCGGCCAGCTCGCTGCCGAGCTGGCCGCCGAGCTGGCCGGGCAGGCGAAGACCACGCTCGGCCAGCAGGAGCAGCGGGACCGGCTGGCCGAGGCCGGACAGCCCTGCTACGACCTGCCGTGGATCAGCGACGGCATGGACCTGGCCGGGCTGTACCGGCTGGCCGCCGCGCTGCGCACGCAGGGAGCCGCGTGATGGCGCAGGCAGCTCCGCGTGGGGATCCCGGGGGTCGTTCGGCCGGGACGACACCGCCGCCGCTGGACGTGGACCGGCTGATCGATGACCGGAGGAACAGGATCATCGTCTGCTGCGGCTCTGGCGGCGTCGGCAAGACCACCATCGCCGCGGCTATCGGGCTGCGTGCGGCCGAGCGCGGCCGGCACGTCGTGGTACTCACCGTCGACCCGGCCAAGCGGCTCGCCCAGTCCATGGGGCTGACCTCGCTGGACAACACACCGCGGCCGGTGCACGGGCTGTCGTCAGCCGGCGCCGGTGACGCGAACCCCGGCGGCAGCCTGCACGCCATGATGCTGGACATGAAGCGGACCTTTGACGAGATCGTCGAGGCCCATGCCGAGCCGGGCCGGGCGGCGCAGATCCTGGATAACCCCTTCTACCAGTCGCTGTCCTCCAGCTTCGCCGGCACCCAGGAGTACATGGCGATGGAGAAGCTCGGCCAGCTGCGCCGGGCCGAGGAGTGGGACCTGATCGTGGTCGACACCCCGCCGAGCAGGTCAGCGCTTGACTTCCTCGATGCGCCGCAGCGGCTTGCCAGGTTCCTCGACGGCAGGCTGCTCCGGCTGCTGACCGCGCCCGCCAAGTTCGGCGGCCGGGCCGGCCTGCGGATGCTGAACGCCGGGTTCGGCATGGTCACCGGCGTGCTCACCAAGGTGCTCGGCGGCCAGATGCTGCGGGACGTGCAGACGTTCGTGTCCGCGCTCGACACCATGTTCGGCGGCTTCAGGGAACGCGCCGACTACACCTACAAGCTGCTGCGCGCACCGGGCACGGCCTTCCTGGTGGTCGCCTCCCCGGAGACCGACGCGCTGCGCGAGGCCTCGTATTTCGTCGAGCGCCTCGACACCGAGCGGATGCCGCTGGCCGGTCTGATCGTGAACCGGGTGCACCGCTCGCCGGCCGCGCACCTGTCGGCGGCCAGGAGCCTGGCCGCCGCCGAGACCCTGCACGCCGCCGCCGCCGCCAACCCGGGCACCTGGTCAGACCCCAGCACAGAACCAGACTCGGATTACGCGCTGGCGATAGCAGCCCTACGCCTGCATGCCGACCGCATGCAACAAGCAGCAGAAGAGCGCCGCCAAGCGGAGCACTTCACCGCCGCCCACCCGCTGGTCCCGGTCACCGAGGTGCCAGCCCAGCCCGACGACGTCCACGACCTCACCGGCCTCCGCGCCATCGGCGACTTCTTCGGCAAGCCCGAGTAACCGACGACTACCTCGCCACCGGGAGCCAGAAGCACCCGGCGGGCTACACCAGCCCCGCGTGCCCTTAACCCCAAAAGGGTGCAGCAAAGGGCCGGGCCACGGACTCGGTGTGCCGGTTGTTCTCGTCAAACCGGCACACCGCTAGGCCGAGGCCCGGCCCCCTACAGGCAAGATTTAGCTAGCGACCAGCTCGTCCGTAGACCGCTCATAGTGAGCGCGAGCGTTCTCGAGAAGTTCGCGCCACGACGACACATCAGGCCGCCGCCGCAGCAGCGCCCTGCGCTCCCGCTCGGTCATGCCGCCCCATACGCCGAACTCGATCCGGTTGTCCAGCGCGTCGGCCAGGCACTCTGTCCTGACCGGGCAGCCGCGGCAGATCAGCTTGGCCCGGTTCTGCGCCGCGCCCTGGACGAAAAGCTCGTCCGGGTCAGTTCCCTTGCACGCGGCACGCGCAGTCCAGTCCGTGATCCACATGTTGACCCAGCTCCTCTGATCGTCACGCCCGCGGGGGGTGTCACGCCAAGGTGGCGTTCAGTTGCGGTCCGGAGCCGAATTATGACGACCGACTCCGGCGAGTGATGGTCGCGGAAAAGTAACATACGGAAGTCGAGCCGGTTGCGCTAGACCCCGGCGGGCCCATTTCCCGGATAGCCCTGATGAGCTATGTAGACAGAAGTGACTAGTTACGTAACTCTGCGTGACGACTCTGGCTGCCGAGAACAGCGGCTGCTGCGGCGTAACTCAGGCCGAGACGCGCGGCTGAGCGTCGCATCTCTGCCACTGGTTCGAGCAGCGTAGCCTGTTACCGTGCAAAATCCCTGGCGCCGCGCCGGCGAACGCCTCGGCCTGGCAGGCCGGTTCATCGTGATCTCATTCGCCGCCGGGCTGCTGGCCGCCGGCATAGCGCTCCCTGCCGTCGGCATCGCCGGCATCGCCACCCGCGACGCGGCCAACACCTTCAACAACCTGAAGGTCGGGACCCTCGGCCTCGCGCCGAGCCGGTCCGAGCTGCTTGCCGCGGACGGCAAGGTGATCGCCTACTTCTACCCCAGGGACATCTACCGGGTCCCGGTGCGCTTCGACCAGATCGCGCCGGTGATGCGGCACGCGATCGTGGCGATCGAGGACCACAGCTTCTACCAGCACGGCGCGTTTGACCTGCGCGGCACGCTCCGCGCCATCGCCAACGACCTGCACGGCGGCGGCAACACCCAGGGCGGGTCCACGCTGGCCCAGCAGTACGTCAAGAACGTCAGGGTGCTGGAGGCCACCAGCAGCGCGCAGCAGCTCGCGGTGATCGACGACAGCGGCCTCAAGGGCCTGGCCAGGAAGATCCAGGAGCTGCGGATCGCGGCGGAGGTCGAGCACGAGCTGACCAAGAACCAGCTGCTCGCCGCGTATCTCAACGTGGCGTACTTCAGCAATCACGCCTACGGCATCCAGGTGGCAGCGCACGTCTACTTCTCCACCACCGCGGCCAAGCTGAACCTGACGCAGGCCGCGCTGCTGGCGGGCATCGTGAACTCCCCGACCTTCGACAACCCGGTCGGCTACCCGCAGAACGCCATCGCCAGGCGCAACCAGGTGCTGCAGGCGATGGCCACCTACCACTACATCTCCAAGGCCACCGCAAAGGCTGCCGAGAAGGCGCCGCTCGGCCTGGACCTGGCCAGCGCGCCGACCCGGGTCGGCTGCTTCGCCGCGGTGATCAAATCGGCCGCCTGGTTCTGCAATTACGTCCAGGAAGTGCTGATCCACAACTACCCGTCGGTGTGGAGCCAGATCAACTCGGGTGCCGGCGGGCTGAAGATCTACACCAGCCTGAACCTGAAGGACCAGAACGCGGCAACGGCGGCGGTCGATTACGTCGAGCCGCCGAACAATGCCGAGTACAACCCGGCCAATAACGCCGACACCCAGGTCATGGTGCAGCCTGGCACCGGCAAGGTGCTGGCGATCGCCGAGGACCGGACGTTCGGCCAGGGCAGGGGCGACACCCAGGTCGATTACGCGGTCAACTCCGAGTACGGCGGCAGCGAGGGCGTGCAGACCGGCTCCTCGTCCAAGATCTTCACGCTGATCACCGCGCTGGACCAGGGCTACCCGTTCGGCCATACCATCAGGATCGTCAACCCGTCGACCGTCGGCCCTTACTACAACTGCCACGGCGGGTACGTGGCGCCTGCGCTGTTCCGCAACGCCGAGGCGGCCAGGGGCGGTACCTACAACCTGTACAACGGCACCGCGCTTTCGGTGAACCTGTACTTCGCCCACCTGGAGCAGCAGGTGGGCCTGTGCAACGTGGTCAAGACAGCGGTCCGCATGGGCATGACCAGGGCGGACGGGGTCTCGCTGCTGAAGTACGACAAGAACCTGTCGCCGGGTTACCGGATCTCGGCCGACAACATCCCGTCGTTCACCCTCGGCGCGGTCAACGTGTCGCCGATGAGCATGGCCGAGGCGTACGCGTCGGTGGACGCGCTCGGCATCGTCTGCAAGCCGACGGCCATCACCAAGATCGTCACTTCCACCGGCAAGCAGCTGCCGGTGCAGAGCGGCGACTGCCACCGGGACATGTCCAGGTCGGTCGCCGAGGCGGCCGACTACATCCTGCAGGGCGTGCTGACCTATCCGGGTGCCACCGCCGACAACCGCAGCATCGGCAAGACGGCGGCGGGCAAGACCGGCACCTCCAACGGCGGTTACTACGCGGCGTTCGCCGGGTTCACCCCGCGCCTCGCCTCGTACACCTCCGTGTTCAACCCGATCAACCCGACCACCACCGGCGCGATGATCGGCGATCCTGGCTCCTGCTACCGCGAGCTCGACACCTCCGGCGGGCCGACCTGCCCAGGGCAGATGTACGGCGACAACGCGCCGGCCGCGACCTGGGTGTACGCCTTCCTGCGCGCGAACACCGGCCAGGACCATGGCTGGCCGCTGCCGCCGCCGAACTCGGTGTTCTGGAGCGAGGGCAACGGCAACAGCCCGCCGAAGACCAGCACCCCGACGCCGCCGCCGACGCACAAGCACGGGCCGGTGCCGACACCGCCGCCGAAGTCCCCGCACCCGTAGCGGCGCGGGTCAGCCGGCGAGCTGTTGCCTGACGGCGGCAGCGACCCGGCTGCCCTCGGCCCGGCCGGCCACCCTGGGCGTGACGGCCTTCATCACCTGGCCCATGGCCTGCGGGCCGGCCGCCCCGGTCTCGCTGATCGCCTCGGCGACCAGCGCCGCCAGCTCGGCGTCGTCAAGCTGGGCAGGCAGGTAGCCGGCCAGCACCGCCTCTTCGGCCCGCTCTGCTGCCGCCTGTTCCGCCCGGCCGGCGCCCGCAAACGCCTCGGCGGCCTCGCGCCTGCGCTTGGCCTCCCGCGCCAGGATCTTCACGATCTCGGCATCATCGAGTTCGCGGGCCGATTTCCCGGCGACCTCCTCGTTCCCTATCGAGGTCAGGGCCATCCGCAAGGCGCGCGTCTTGGTCTCGTCGCGCGCCTTCATCGCGGCCGTCAGGTCTTCCCTGATGCGTTGCTTGAGTGCCGGCATGTGGCAATCTTGCCGCCGGCCCCGGTGCGCGCGCGAGCCGGCCGGTCATGGCACTGGCAAAGGCGTGGCACCATGTGTGGATGCGAGCGCGAACCCTGCTGCGTGCCACCGCCGCCGTCGGCGCGGCCGGCCTCGGCTACGCGGCGATCGTCGAGCGGAACTGGTTCGCGCTGCGGCGCTACGAGATCCCGATCCTGCCGGCCGGCGCGCCGTCGCTGCGCATCCTGCATGTTTCCGATGTTCACCTCACGCCGGGCAGGCACCGGCTGCTGTCCTGGCTCAGGTCGCTCGACGCCACCGAGCCGGACCTGGTGGTGAACACCGGCGACTCGATCGCGCACCCGGATGCGGTCGGGCCGCTGCTGGACGCGCTCGGCCCGCTGCTCGACCGGCCTGGCGTGTTCGTCTACGGGTCAAATGACCTGTATGCGCCGGAGCTCAAGAACCCGCTGCGGTACCTGTGGCGCACCAGCGCGGCCGACCACCACGACGACCGGCCGCAGCTGCCGTGGGCCGAGCTCGGCGACGGGATGGAGGCGGCCGGCTGGCTGAACCTCAACAACCGGCGCGGCAGGCTGAAGGCGGGCGACCTGGACATCGAGGTCGCGGGCGTGCATGACTCGCACATCAACAGGGACCGCTACGACGAGATCGCGGGTGCCGCGGACCCCGCGGCCGACCTGCGGCTCGGCGTGCTGCACTCGCCAGAGCCCGCGGTGCTCGACCGGTTCGCCGCCGACGGGTTCAACCTCCTGCTGGCCGGGCACACGCACGGCGGCCAGGTCTGCATCCCCGGCCGCGGCGCGATCGTCACCAACTGCGGCATCGACAGGGCACGGGCCAGCGGCCTGCACCGGCATCCGGCTCAGGGCGACGCCGACCGGTCGTGGCTGCACGTGTCCGCGGGCCTCGGCACCTCCCCGTATGCCCCGGTTCGGTTCGGCTGCCGCCCCGAGGCATCGCTGCTCACGCTGGTGCCGGGGATCAGCTAGACTTCTCGGGCGGTCGGCGGGGTGTAGCGCAGCTTGGCAGCGCGCTTCGTTCGGGACGAAGAGGCCGCCGGTTCAAATCCGGCCACCCCGACCCAGGTCACAGGCCATCCAGCCAGCGCGGCGGGGTGGCCTTCTGACACTGATACGGCCGCCAGGTACGGCTGCAGCCCTACTGATCGAGCGGGCCCGACCACCAGGCCTCGGCGGCGGTCATGGCGCTCTCGGCCTCACTGATGTCGCCCGCGAGTCCCGCGGTGGCAGCCCAGTGCAGGGGTACAAGGGCTAGGGCCCCAGGGAGCCAGCGGTGCTCGTCGCGAGTCAGCGGTTCCGGCGCCGTGCCTTCGTAGGCGGCGAGCAGTCGTCGCGCCTCGAGCAAGTCGACGGCGGAGAGCCGCACCAGGCCGCCTTGGAATGCACCGTCCTGTGCGACGTGGTTCAGGCTGCCCGCGATGTCGTACAGCCGCTCCCTGACCCTCGCGAAATCCAGGTCGAAGGTGGCCCATGAGCCGTCCGAGAGTTCCACGGCGTTGCCCAATTTGTAGTCCCCATGAATCGGAGTGCATGGCAGTTCGACCTGCTTCCGGAGCTTGGAGAGCTCGCCAGTCAGTTGGCGCATCCGGTGCACGACCGGCTCGCTGCTCGGTCCGAGCCTGCGGCGTGTGAAGCCGATCGAGTAACGCAGTTGGCCGAGTGTTCTGTGGTCGTCGAGGGGTTCTGGCGGACTGGGCTCCCAGACTGCCTTGAGCGCAGCGTGCAGGCGTCCGAGCTCCTCGAAGAGCCGGACGTAGGAGTCCTCGCCCGCCGGTGGCTGGACGTGATCGATGAACTCCTCAATCTCAGCCCAGCGATCTCCGACCCTCAGGAGGTCGCGGCCGGTAATCCGAATCGGCCGAGCGACG
>JASHQL010000175.1 GCA_030039155.1 Streptosporangiaceae bacterium
CGCTGGCGCTTCGACCGCCGGCCCTGCGGCCGTCTTGCGTGGCCTGGGCAGCAGGGCGGGCCGCAGGCCCTTCGGCCACTCGGGCAGGCCACGCAGTTGCCGGCCGGCGGCCGCAGGCTGGCCAAGGCGCTCGACCTCGTCGTCGACGAGCGCGGCAGGGTCGCCGAGACCGTCGAGGAACTGACGCACCGCTTGCGGGCTGGTGTCTGCCGCCGACACCAGATGAGCGTCGATGCGCTCACGGACCCGGCCGACAAGCGCGCGCCGGTCCTCGCCCTTCAGGCAGCCGTACGCGGCGACCGACAGCTGATTGAGGTAGTCGCGAATGAGCTGCTCGGTACGCGGGCCCATGCGCCGATAATCCCGCTTGCGGCCGGCCTTTGGCAGCCGGCACGCGCAAGAAAAGCGGGTGGCAGGTCCCGGCCTGAGCCGGGACCTGCCACCCGTGTGTTGCAATCAGCCTGCAGGGACTGCCTGGACTAGAAGTCCATGTCCCCGCCGCCAGGAGCGGCCGGGGCCTTCTCCTTCTCCGGCTTCTCCGCGATCACTGCCTCGGTGGTGAGGAAGAGCGCGGCGATCGACGCGGCGTTCTGCAGCGCAGAGCGCACGACCTTGGCCGGGTCCGGGATGCCGGCCTTGAACATGTCGACGTACTCGCCGGTGGCGGCGTTCAGGCCGTGACCGGTCTCCAGCGTCCGCACCTTCTCCACCACGACGCCGCCCTCAAGGCCGGCGTTGATCGCGATCTGCTTGAGCGGCTCGTCCAGCGCACGGCGCACGATCTGCGCACCGGTCGCCTCGTCGCCGGTCAGGTCGAGCTTCTTGAAGGCGTTCTTGCCCGCCTGCAGCAGCGCAACGCCGCCACCGGCGACGATGCCCTCCTCGACGGCTGCCTTCGCGTTGCGCACCGCGTCCTCGATGCGGTGCTTGCGCTCCTTCAGCTCCACCTCGGTGGCCGCGCCTGCCTTGATGACGGCAACGCCGCCAGCCAGCTTGGCCAGCCGCTCCTGCAGCTTCTCGCGGTCGTAGTCGGAGTCGGTGTTGTCGATCTCGGCACGGATCTGGTTGACCCGGCCAGCGATCTGGTCCGCGTCACCAGCGCCGTCGACGATCGTGGTCTCGTCCTTGGTCACCACGACCTTGCGTGCCCGGCCGAGCGAGTCCAGCTCGGCGTTCTCCAGCTTCAGGCCGACTTCCTCGCTGATGACCTGGCCACCGGTCAGGATGGCGATGTCACCGAGCATGGCCTTGCGCCGGTCGCCGAAGCCGGGTGCCTTCACGGCAACCGACCTGAAGACGCCGCGGATGCTGTTGACCACCAGGGTTGCCAGCGCCTCGCCCTCGACGTCCTCGGCGATGATGACGAGTGGCTTGCCGGACCGCACGACCTTGTCGAGCAGCGGCACGACATCCTTGTTGGCCGACACCTTCGAGTTGACGATCAGGATGTAGGGGTCCTCGAGGACCGTCTCCATCCGCTCCGGGTCGGTCACGAAGTAGTGCGAGATGTAGCCCTTGTCGAAGCGCATGCCCTCGGTGAGCTCGAGCTCGAGGCCGAAGGTGTTGCTCTCCTCGACGGTGATGACGCCTTCCTTGCCGACCTTGTCCATGGCCTCGGCGATCATCTCGCCGATCGCCTGGTCGCCGGCCGAGATGGAGGCGGTCGAAGCGATCTGCTCCTTGGTCTCCACGTCCTTGGCGAGCTTGGACAGCTCCTCGCTCACCCGCTCCACCGCTGCTTCGATGCCGCGCTTCAGCGACATCGGGTTGGCGCCGGCCGCCACGTTGCGCAGGCCCTCGCGGACCAGCGCCTGGGCCAGCACCGTGGCGGTGGTGGTGCCGTCACCGGCTACGTCATCGGTCTTCTTTGCGACTTCCTTGACGAGCTCGGCGCCGATCTTCTCCCACGGGTCCTCGAGCTCGATCTCCTTGGCGATGGACACGCCATCGTTGGTGATCGTGGGTGCGCCCCACTTCTTCTCGAGCACCACGTTGCGGCCCTTGGGGCCGAGGGTTACCTTCACGGCGTCGGCTAGCTGGTTCATGCCGCGCTCGAGGCCGCGCCTGGCGTCCTCCTTGAACGCGATCATCTTCGATGCCATAGGCTCCAGTCCTCCTGCGAACTTTTTGCCTGCGTGCTACCGGGCCGACGCCCGCGACGGACGACCGATCCGGCGGCAGGCAGTCCTGCCGCGCGAGCCGATCTCATCGCCCGGTCAACGTCGCTGATTTATCACTCTCACCCCGAGAGTGCCAACGACCTGTTTAGCACTCTCCCGGTGAGAGTGCAAGCTCGGGGTAGTCGTTGCAGCTAACTGCGCTGGTCGGAGGCATGCGCCTCAACAGCAAAACCCCGGCATCATCGATGCCGGGGTCTGCTGGTGAAACAGCGAGCTACACAGTCCTGACGGCCTCGGCCTGCGGGCCGCGGTCGCTCTGCGTGATCTCGAACTCGACCCGCTGGCCCTCTTCGAGGGTGCGGTAGCCATCCGACTGGATAGCTGAGAAGTGGACGAAAACGTCCCTACCACCGTCGACCGCGATAAAGCCGTAGCCCTTGTCCGCGTTGAACCATTTGACGGTGCCCTGAGCCATTACCAACAACTCCCTAACTCTGCTCGGGCTGCGGGTCCGCCCTTGCTACACGGACCCGGTTGATCGCGGATCAGGCCTGGCATCGCGGGCAAGCTCAGCTTGCCGGTCCCGCCGTACCAACAGCGACCGGGAATGACTTTACAACGTGTGGTGGGCGACTGCGCCCACTTGTGCCTGTTAATGGGGACGTTCCGTCAGCCGCCTGCGACGGCTGGGATCACTGATACTTGGCCTCCCGACGGCACCGGCGTGTCCAGGCCGCCCGCGAGCCGCACGTCCTCGTCGTCGACGTACACGTTCACGAACCGGCGGATCTGGCCCTGATCATCGAGGATGCGGCCGCCAAGACCCGGATAGTGCGCATCAAGCCAGGCGATCACCTCCCTGAGCGTTCCCGGTTCCGCGGTGACCTGGGCCGAGCCCCCGGTGTAGGCACGCAGGATTGTCGGTATCCGGACGCTGACGCTCATGCCTGCCCCGCCTTCCTGGCCGATTCCGGTTCCGCTGTCGCGTGCTCCAGCGCGGCAAAGGCCGCGAGCGATGCCTTGATCGCGGTCACCGGCGCGATCAGCGGCGCGACCGCGTCGAGGGTCTTGAGCCCGTCTCCCGAGTTGATGATCACGGTCACCGCCGCCGGGTCGAGCTGGCCGGCCGCGAGCAGCTTGCGCAGCACGGCCAGCGACACGCCGCCGGCGGTCTCGGCGAAGATGCCCTCGGTCGAGGCCAGCAGCCCGATGGCGGTGACCAGCTCGTCGTCGGTCACCTCGGCCACCGCGCCGCCGGTCCGCCTGGTCACGTCGAGGACATAGGGCCCGTCCGCTGGGTTCCCGATGGCCAGCGACTTGGCGATGGTGGCTGGCCGCACCGGCTTGACCACGTCGTGGCCGGCCAGGAAGGCCGCCGCAACCGGCGCGCAGCCTGCCGCCTGGGCGCCGTAGACCCGGCAGCTGGTGCCGGCCACCAGGCCGAGGCCGGCCAGCTCGCGGAACGCCTTGTCGATCTTCACGAGCTGCGCGCCCGACGCAACCGGGACCACGATCTGCTCGGGCAGCCGCCAGCCAAGCTGCTCGGCTACCTCGAAGCCGATGGTCTTGGATCCTTCGGCGTAGTACGGCCGGACGTTCACGTTCACGAACGCCCAGTCCTCGCGTTCGTCGGCGAGCTCAGAGGCCAGCCGGTTCGCGTCGTCGTAGCTGCCCTCGACCGCGATCAGCGAGCCGCCGTAGACGGCCGTGCCGACGATCTTCTGCGGCTCGATGTCGGCCGGCACCAGGACCACCGACCTGATGCCTGCCCTGGCCGCGGCTGCCGCGACCGCGTTGGCCAGGTTGCCGGTGGACGGGCAGGCAAGCACCTTGTAGCCAAGCTCGGTGGCGGCGGCGAGCGCGACGGCCACGACCCTGTCCTTGAACGAGTGCGTGGGGTTGCCGCGTTCGTCCTTGATCCACAGCTCGCGCATGCCGAGCTCACGGGCCAGCTGATCGGCCCTGATCAGCCGGGTCCAGCCCGGCTCGGTGTTGGGCGTGTCCGCGATGTCCGGCCGGACCGGCAGCAGGTCGCGGTACCGCCAGATGTTCAGCGGGCCTGCCTCGATGTCGGCCCTGGTCAGCGGTGGCAGGTCATAGCTGACCTCCATCGGCCCGAAGCATTCGGCGCACGCGTGGTGCGAGCCGAGGTCGCTGATGTGGCCGCACTCGCGGCAGGACAGGGCGGTCGCGTAGCCGAATCGGGTGGGGGTTCTGGTGCTGCTGAGCGTCACTTGGCGAGGCCTTTCTCCTCATCTGCCCCAGCGGCCTGCTGGCCGTGGGCCGGAGTTGGCACCTGTCGCGCGACCTCGCCTGACGCGCGTCGACGCGATGGTTGCCGGGGCTTCTTCGGGCCGGTCCCTCCACCCCTCTGGATGAGCGATATGAAGTTGTAGACGCACTCTAACCGGAAAGGCACTCGTTCCCGAAATGCCCGCGCACCGGTGAGCAGGCCGGGACCGCGACGTGCGGACGGTCAGCGGACGGCAGATAACGTGCCGCTATGGAGCCAACAGCAGCCGGCGGCCAGGTGCTGATCGCGTCCAACCGCGGGCCTATCTCCTTCACGCTGAGTGACGACCAGCACCTCACCGCCAAGCGGGGCGGCGGCGGCGTGGTGTCCGGGCTGTCCAGCGTCGCGGGGCACGCCCAGGTGCTGTGGGTCTGCGCGGCGCTCAGCGACGCGGACAGGGCCGCGGCGCGGACGGCGCCAGGCGGCCTGTTCGAGTTGGCCGACAGCGACGGCAGGCCAGGTGACCGCGGGCCGAGCCGGGATCGGGACGGGAACGGCTCCGCGGTGCTGATGTTGGACATCCCCGCTGGTGTCTTCCAGCGTGCCTACAACGCGGTCGCGAACTCCACCCTGTGGTTCGTCCACCACATGCTCTATGACACGCCGAGGCAGCCGCAGTTCGGGCTGTCCTTCGAGCGGGAGTGGGACGGCTACCGCAGTTACAACCTGGCATTCGCGCGCGCGCTGGCCGACGCCGCAGGCAGGTCCGATGGCGGCGGCGCGGGCCAGGTGGTCAAGGCCGCGGTGCAGGACTACCACCTGTCGCTGGTGCCGCGGATGCTGGCCGACCTGCGGCCCGGCGTGAAGATCGCGCATTTCTCGCACACTCCGTGGGCGCCGCCCGAGTACTTCAGGATGCTGCCTGACCACACCGCAAGGGAGGTGCTCGGCGGGCTGCTCGGCGCCGACCATGCCGGGTTCCTCAGCGGCCGCTGGGCCGACGCGTTCGCCGACTGCTGCGCCGACGTGCTCGGTGCCGAGGTCGCGGCCGGCCGCCGCCGGATCAGCTACCAAGGCCACGTGACCAGCATCGGCGTGCATCCGCTCGGGGTGGACGCGGCGGGACTGCGGCAGCGGGCAAACGAGGGCGACGTGCAGGCGAGGATGGCCGCGCTGGCCGGCCGGACCGGCGGCCGCCAGCTGATCGTGCGGATCGACAGGACCGAGCTGTCCAAGAACATCGTCAGGGGCCTGGCGGCCTACCGTGAGCTGCTGATCAGCCATCCGCAATGGCGCGGGAAGGTCACGCACGTGGCGTTCGCCTACCCGTCCAGGCACGACCTGCCCGAGTACCGCGAGTACACCGCCGCGGTGCAGCGGATGGCCAGGCAGCTCGAGGACGAGTTCGGCACGCCGGACTGGGAGCCGCTGATCTTGCAGGTGGACGACGACTACGCTCGCTCGCTCGCCGCCTACCGGCTGGCCGACGTGCTGCTGGTCAACCCGATCAGGGACGGCATGAACCTGGTCGCCAAGGAGGGGCCGATCCTGTCCGACCGCGGCTGCGCCGTGGTGCTGTCGCGCGAGGCGGGGGCCGCCGACGAGCTGGCCGAGCACGCCCTCATGATCAACCCGTTCGACATCACCGGGACCGCCACCGCGCTGCATGAGGCGCTGTCGATGCCGGCCGCGGAACGGGCGGGCAAGTCCGCGGCGCTGGCGGCCGCGGCCGCCGCAGAGCCGCCGGAGAAGTGGTTTGCCGACCAGCTTGCCGCCCTCGACGAGGTGCGCGCCCCGGCCGGCTGACCACAGCCGGAACCGGTCAGGGCGCGCCGACCGCGTCGGCGATCGCGGCGAGCAGGTCGGCTACCTCGCCGGGCCCGTCGACCACCAGGTCCACCTCGGCGGCCAACTCGGGCACCTCGGCTGAGCCGCTGCAAACCGCCAGGCCAGCCGTGCCATCGTCGCGCAGCGCACGCACCGCCGCGAAGGCTGGCAGGTCACCCACATCGTCGCCACAGAACATCACGGCGCTGGCCGACACCTCGCTGGCAAGCCCGCGCAATGCCTGGCCCTTGTCTGCGCCTGGCGGCAGCAATTCGAGCACCATCCGTCCAGGCTCCAAGGTGAGACCGGTGCCCGCGGCAAGCCTGGCCATCGGCGCGCGCAGCCGGCTGATCATGCCGACCGGGTCGGCCGTGCGCCTGGTGTGCACGGCGACCGAGTCGCCCTTGTCCTCGATCCAGCTGCCGTCGGCGCCGGCTGCGGCGACCATGGCAGGCAGCTCGGCCTTCGCGCGGACCAGGCCGGGCGGCGGCGGCGCGGCGGTGAAGCGGTCACCGGCCAGCCGCTGGCGGCCGTACAG
>JASHQL010000176.1 GCA_030039155.1 Streptosporangiaceae bacterium
GCGGCGCCGCCCTGGTACGGCGGGATGTCGTTGCTGAACTCGGTCTCGATCCACCTGGTGTGCACGGTGAACGGCTCGCCGGTGAACGCCGGGTCCGCCGCGACCGCCCGGTGGAACGGCAGCACCGTCGGCATCCCGTCGATCTCGAACTCGGCAAGCGCGCGCCTGGCCCGCTGCAGCGCCTGCTGCCGGTCAGCGCCGGTCACGATGAGCTTGGCGATCAGCGAGTCGAAGGCCTGCGGGACCGTCTGGCCCGCGGTGTAGCCGGCGTCCAGCCGGACGCCAGGCCCGGATGGGGCGCGCATCGCGGTGATCGTGCCTGGCGCGGGCAGGAAGCCGCGGCCCGCGTCCTCGGCGTTGATCCTGAACTCGATCGAGTGACCGCGCAGCTCAGGATCGCTGTAGCCGAGCTGCTCGCCGTCGGCGATCCGGAACATCTCCCTGACCAGGTCGATCCCGCTCACCTCCTCGGTGACCGGGTGCTCGACCTGCAGCCTGGTGTTCACCTCGAGGAACGAGATCGTGCCGTCCTGGCCGACCAGGAACTCACAGGTGCCGGCGCCTGCGTAGCCGGCCGCGCGCAGGATGTCGGCCGACGACTCGCGCAGCAGCTTCTCCTGCTCGCCGGTCAGGAACGGGGCCGGCGCCTCCTCGACCAGCTTCTGGTGCCGGCGCTGCAGCGAGCAGTCCCTGGTGGACACGATCACCACGTTGCCGTGGCTGTCGGCCAGGCACTGGGTCTCGACGTGCCGTGGCCGGTCCAGGTACCGCTCCACGAAGCACTCGCCGCGGCCGAACGCGGCGGTCGCCTCGCGCACCGCCGACTCGAACTGCGGCGCGATCTCCTCGATCGTCCGCGCCACCTTCAGCCCGCGCCCGCCGCCGCCGAACGCCGCCTTGATCGCGATCGGCAGCCCGTACTCAGCCGCGAACGCGACGGCCTCGTCAGCGCCGGACACCGGCCCGTCGGTGCCGGGCGCCAGCGGCGCGCCCACCTGCCTGGCGATGTGCCTGGCCTGGACCTTGTCGCCGAGCGCCTCGATGGCAGCGGGCGGCGGGCCGATCCAGGTCAGCCCGGCGTCGATGACGGCGCTGGCGAAGGCGGCGTTCTCGGCCAGGAAGCCGTAGCCGGGGTGCACTGCGTCCGCGCCGCTGTCCGCCGCGGCGCGCAGGATCTTGGCGATGTCCAGGTAGCTCTCGGCCGCGGTCTGCCCGCCGAGCGCGTGCGCCTCGTCGGCCATCGTCACGTGCAGCGCGTCGATGTCCTGCTCGGAGTAGACGGCGACGCTGGTCAGGCCCGCATCACGGCAGGCCCGAAGGATCCTGACGGCGATCTCGCCGCGGTTGGCGATGAGCACCTTGCGCACGCCGCTCCTCCTCTCCGGTGGCTGGCCAGCCTGAAGGAGTCTAGTGATCGGCAGCATAGACGCCTGATCCAGCCCGCTTTGGGGCAATCGAGGGCGCGGGCTCTAGCGGGGGAGTGCGCTGGCCCGCCAGGCGCCCGGGCCGGCCAGCACCGGGGATCTGACCAGTCGCGACCGTGCCGCCCACTGCGACCTGGCGGCAGCCGGCGCAGCCAGCCCGGAGCCCCGCCCGGCGGCGGCGCGCAGCACCACGACCACGGCGGCGAGTTCCCCGGCGGTCGGCGCGCCGCGCAGCACCTCGAACTCAGGGGCAGCGTGGTTCTCGGTCACGATCAGCCCTTCGACTTCCCCACGCCGACGCCGAACTGCCGGTGCACCCTGGCCCAGAACGCGTCCCTGAGCCACTCCCTGGCCTCCTGGTAGGCGCGCAGCGACAGCCCGAGTTCCTTCTCCGCGTCAACCAGCAGTTCCTTGTCGATCACCGGCGGCAGGATCGGGCCTGGCAGCAGGTCCCTGATGTTGTCCTCGCCCCTGGTCAGTATCCACTTCTGCGCGACGTGCTCGCCGGCTTCCTCGACCCGCTCGCGGTCAGGCCCGAGCCTGGCGGCCGGCAGGTGCGTGATCGGCAGCGGCCTGCTGATCGACCTGGAGTGCCGCTCGCCGAACACCTGCGCGGGCGACGGCGCGGCCGGCACGCTCTGCACCGGCACCGGCTGGCCGGCCCGCATCGGCCCGGCCTCCGACACCACCACCGGAGCCGACGGCTCTGCGGTCAGCTGCCTGGTGAAGAACGGCTCGAGGAAGGACCGCTCGAGCACGTCCACGGTGTCCGACTCCCAGACCAGGCGCTCGGCCTGGTTGGTGCCATACGGCGGCTCGACCCCCCACAGGTGCACCCGGACGCCGAACGCCTGCGCCGCCTCGACCGCCGGCACCATGTCCTCGTCGCCGGCCACCAGCACCGCGTCGGTGATCGCGCGGTGCTTGGCCAGCGCCTCCATGTCGGCCCTGATCTGCGCGTCCACGCCCTTCTGCTGACCGCGCGCGTTCAGGTTGCCGAGCCTGAGCTTGACCCATGGCATCTGCGCGATCACCCGCTGGTGGATGGTCGGCACCCGGTCCCTGGCCGCGTCGTACCAGTACACCCGCAGCAGCTCGCCCCTGACCTGCTCCTCGGCGTGCCTGGTCAGCGCCTGGATGAGCTTGTCCGCGTCCACCTGGTACTCGCGCCTGGAAACGGCGCTGAAGAGCAGCTCGCCCGCGGACGCGTAGATATAGCCGACATCGACCATGATCGCGTATCGGGAGAGCAACGGCAGCGGGGCGGATTCAGTCATCGTAAGAACGACTCTAACCGCAGCCGGCCGCCCCGGCGTCCCGATGATGAGCACCGGAGCGTGACGTAGCGGTCACAGACGGACGTTACAGCGGGATGTTGCCGTGCTTGCGCGGCGGCAGCGTCTGCCGCTTGTTCCGCAGCGTGCGCAGCGCCCGCGCTACCTGCGACCTGGTCTCGGCCGGCCTGATCACCGCGTCGATAAAGCCGCGCTCGGCCGCGATGTACGGGTTGAAGAGCGTGTCCTCGTACTCGGTCACCCGTGCCTTGCGCAGCGCGGCGCGTTCGCCTGGATCAGGGACGGCGGCCAGGTCGCGCCGGTACAGGATGTCCACCGCGCCGTCCGCGCCCATCACCGCGATCTGCGCGGTCGGCCAGGCCAGGTTGATGTCGCCGCCCAGGTGCTTGGAGCCCATCACGTCGTAGGCGCCGCCGTAGGCCTTGCGGGTGATCACGGTGATCTTCGGCACCGTCGCCTCGGCATAGGCGTAGATGAGCTTCGCGCCGCGCCTGATGATGCCGCCCCACTCCTGGCCGGTGCCTGGCAGGAAGCCGGGCACGTCCACGAACGTGACCACCGGGATGCCGAACGCGTCGCAGGTCCTGACGAACCGCGCCGCCTTCTCCGACGCGTCGATGTCCAGCGTGCCGGCCGAGTGCATCGGCTGGTTGGCCACCACGCCGACCGGCGCGCCCTCCACCCGGCCGAAGCCCACCACCATGTTCTGCGCGAAGCCGGCATGGATCTCCAGGAAATCGCCGTCGTCGAGCACGTGCTCGATCACCGCGTGCATGTCGTACGGCTGCCTCGGCGAGTCAGGGATGAGCGTGTCCAGGAACAGATCCTCGTCTGTCAGCGAGAGCGCGCCGACCGGGTCGGCCAGCGCGGCGAGCCGGGCCGCGGTGCCGGCCACCGGCGCCTCGTCCAGGTTGTTCGACGGCAGGTATGACAGCAGCTCCCTGGCGAACTCCAGGCAGTCGCGCTCGTCGGCGGCCTGGTAGTGCGCGACCCCTGACTTCACGTTGTGCGCGTGCGCGCCGCCCAGCTCCTCGAAGCTGACTTCCTCGCCGGTCACCGTCTTGATCACGTCGGGCCCGGTGATGAACATGTACGAGGTCTTGTCCACCATCAGCGTGAAGTCGGTGATCGCGGGGGAGTACACGGCGCCGCCCGCGCACGGGCCCATGATCAGCGATATCTGCGGGATGACCCCGGAAGACATGACGTTCCGGT
>JASHQL010000177.1 GCA_030039155.1 Streptosporangiaceae bacterium
CGGCCCGCCGCGCAGGGCGAGCCTGCGACCTGACGACCGCGCCGCCATCGGCACCGCCGCGCCAGGACGGACGAGGCCGGGATAGGCGGGGCCTGGCTGCCCGGCGCCTGGCATCGCCAGCATGGCGGCGGCCGCGGGGTTGACCGCCATCTCCCAGCCGTGCGGGAGCTGCACCGGCTGGGTGACCCGGTGCAGCACGCCGCCGTCGTTGACCACGCGCTGGTCGATCGCCACCATCGCGGTGAACCTGGACAGCACGCAGAACCGCAGCGAGGTGGCAATGATCGCCTGCTCCAGCTCGGCGGCTGGCCCGGCCGCGGTGACGTAGCTGTCCTCAAGGTCCCTGATCCGCATCCGCGCCCAGACCGCAGCCAGCTCCGGCCGGCCCGCCGCCGCCGCACCGAGCTGCTGCCGCCACGGCGTCCCGTCGGCCGCCGTCCCGGTCACGGTCAGCCCACCGGACAGCACCGACCTGCCGCGGCCGGTGATCACCAGCGGCGCGCCGGCGAACAGGTCAGGCAGCCGGGCCGGCGCCAGCGTGTCCAGGTCCGCCGCCATCCCGGCGGACTCGATCCGCAGCCCGCTGACGACCGGCGTCGCGATCCGCTGGTGGATGTGCCGCATCGCCTCGTCCAGCTCGTCCTCGGATCCGACAAGCTCGAGACGGCCGCCGCCGATCGCGGCCAGGCTGCGCAGGAAGCCCTCGTTCACCGCGGTGTCGACACCGACCGCGTGCATTCTGATGCCGCTGATCAGCGGGCGAAGGGCATGCAGGATGTGGTCCTCGTTCCCCACCTGGCCATCGGTGATCAGGACCAGCACCTTGTCCCTCGCCGCCGCGCCGGCGGTGCCGGCCAGCAGGTTGGCCGCCTGCAGCAGCGGCCCGAGCATCTCGGTGCCGCCGCGCGCCTGCAGCCCGGCCAGCAGCTCGACGGCGCGGAACCGGTTCGCGTCGGTCGCGTCGGCCAGCCCGGCCGGCAGCCCTGGCGGCCGCTCGATCTCGTGGTCGAAGGCGTAGACGGCGAGCCGGTCGGCCGCCGTCAGCGAGTCCACGATGCGCGCGGCGGCCCGCCTGGCAGCCACCATCTTCCAGCCGCGCATGCTGCCCGACCGGTCGAGCACCAGCGCGACGTCCTTGGGCCTGGCGCTGGCCGGCGGCGGCGGTGGCAGCACGGTCACCGCGAACGTGCCGTCGCTGGCGTCGTCCGCCGCGCCGCCGGCTGTCTGGTCCGGGCATGCCACCAGCCCGGTGAGCACGCCGTCGCTGGTGCCGAAGTCGAGCCTGAGCACGAAGTCGCGGTCGGCCCGCTGGCCGGGGTCGAGGGTCAGCGTCAGCCCGCCGTCTTCGCGGTCGCCGCCGACCGTGACCGGCAGGCTGGCGCGGACCCCTGGCAGCGGCAGCCCGGACGGGTCGATGTCGACCTGCGCGCTGAGCCTGACCGGGTTCGGGAAGCCGGGCAGCAGCACCGGCGGGCTGATCCGCGACGCGTCGGGCACCAGGTCGGTGTCCGACTCCTGCCCGTCACCGACCTGCCGGCCGGGCAGCGGGATGCCGGGCACGTACCGCGGCGCCACCACCAGCGGCATCCGGAAGGTGGCCGCGCCGTCCTCGAACGGCAGCAGCCCGGCCAGCGTCAGCCTGACCACGACGCGCTCGCCGGGCATGATGTTGCCGACGCGCATGGTGAAGACGCCTGATCGCTCCTGCTCCGCGATCGAGGCGCGCTGCCCTGAGTCGATCGCCGCCTGGTAGTCCTCGCGCGCCTGGCCGCGCTCCTTGATCTCGGCCGTGACCACCCGGCCGTCCGCCTCCATCCGCATGCTGGTCACGGCGGCGCGGTCCGGCAGCGGGAAGATGTAGGTCGCCTCGAGCGGCTCGTCGAGCGGGTTGCGGTAGCCCTGGGTCAGCTCCATGCCGACGGTCAGGCCGGTGATGCTGGCACGCAGGTCGAGCTGGTCGAGCGGCAGGTTGCCGCGGTCGGTGCGCAGCGCGCCGAAGCCGTCTTCGGTGTCCCCGGCAGGGTTGGGGCTGCCGATTTCCGGCAGCACGGTTACGGTCGCGGTCATCTGTCCTCCCAGATGTTGTGCGCGTCGAGGCCGCTGGCTTGCAGCAGGTCGAGCAGCGGGCGGGCGGCTTGCCTGATCGCCGCGACGTCAGCCGCGGCTGGCAGCCGGCCCGCCGCGCCGAGGGTCAGGGTCACGCCGCCGGTCAGCCTGATCGCGGGCAACAGCGCGATGTCGTGGTCAACCGCGGCGGGCTCAGCGTGCCCGGCCGGCTCAGCGTGCCCGGTCGGCTCAGCGTGCCCGGCCGGCTCGGAGTGCTCGGCGCGGCCTGGGTCCCCGGCGAGCTCGGGGTACCCGGCCGGCTCGGGGTACCCGGCGCGGCCGGGCTGCCCTGGGAACGCCGCTGCCGCCCAGAACCGGCCGCGGGCACGGCCCGCCGCGGTGACCTCGCCGGTGTCTGCTGCGGTGTCTTCGGCAGAACTGCCGGCGGCTACCGGCTGGCCGGCCCTGGCCGCCGGGACCGGCGCCTCCGACAGCTCCGCGATCCGCGCCAGCGTGCCAGTGGTGGCGCCGGCCAGCCTGGCCTGAATCTCGGCAAGCGGGATCCCGGTCGCCTGCAGCCGCTTGATCGCGACTATCTGCAGCAGGTGCCTGCGGCCGTACAGGGCGGTCCTGCCGCGCAGCTCGGCCGGCCGGTCAAGCAGCCCGATCGTGGTGTACCAGCGGATCGTCCGCCGGTCTGGCACCTCGCGGACGCGCGCGCTCGGCTGGCTCGGGTCGCTGGCCAGCAGCTCGGCTGCCACCAGGTCGCAGAGCCTGTCGATGGTCCACAGCTCGGCATCGGGCATATACCAACCTTGACACTGTTATATGACAGTGTCAAGGTTGGCCGGCGCTGCTAGAGCGCGACGGATCCAGTCACGCAGGTCACGGCTGCGCCGCCGGTCCAGATCTCACCGGTCTCGTCGACCGAGATGTGCACCTTGCCACGCCGGCCGAGCACCGTGCCCTGACTGACCACGTACGGTGCCTTCGCCCGGCCGGTGCGCAGCAGCCACTGCGCCAGCGAGGCGTTCAGGCTGCCGGTCACCGGGTCCTCGGCCGTCGCGATCTGGTTCGGCGCGAATGCCCTGACCTCGAATGCCTCTGGAGACCCTGGCGGGTACGGCCCGGCCACGCCGATATCCAGGTCAGAGGTGCCAGGCCGGAGCGCGAGCACCGCCTCCGCACTGGCCAGCAGCACCGCCACCCAGCCCGGCCCGTTGTCGGCCCATTGCGCATCGACGATGTCGGCACGCTCGATGCCAAGCACCGAGGCGATCTGGCCGAGCAACTCGGGCTCCACCGGACCGTCACGCAGCAGCGGCGGCGCGGCGAACGCCAGCCCGTGGTCGGTCTGCCTGACCCGCACCAGGCCGGCCCCGCACTCCTGGATGATCATGCCCGGCCGGTGCGGGCTGCCGCCGGCCTCCAGCCAGGCGTGGCAGGTGCCGATCGTCGGATGCCCGGCGAACGGCAGCTCGGCAGACGGGGTGAAGATCCG
>JASHQL010000178.1 GCA_030039155.1 Streptosporangiaceae bacterium
ATCAGGTGCTCGATCGCGGCGACCGTCTTCGGATCAGGGCTCTGCGTCTTGGTCCCGGTCACGGTGTCCGGGATGGGGTAGATCGAGTAGACGATCGGGCCCTGGGTGCCGGGCGCCGGGCCGGTGGGCCACGCCGGAGCGAGCCGGTTCGTGCTGCCCTTGGGATGCTCGCCGTAGATACGGACGCCACTGAGGCCGGGAACGCCGGGGACGCCGGCGGCCGGGTCGCCCGACTGGATGTCCACGAACACGTGCGCGTTGCTGCCAAGGAACTGCGACGCGGCCGTGCCGCTGGCAGCCGCCGCGCTGGCCGGCAGCGCGCGGATCGCCGCGACCGTGACGCCGAGCGTCCCGGCTGCCGCGACGAACGCCCGCCGGCTCATGCCTGAAGCCACCGCAACGGCCGCGCCGCGCTGCTGGGTCTGCCTGGCCCTGTCCATATGTCGTCCTTTCCCGTGCCAGACCGGAACCTCACGGCCTGTTGGACGTCAGCGACGCTGCTGTCGTTGCACGGCAACGGCGCGGCGGTTCAGTGCAGGGCCGGCGGCCCAGCGCACAGCCGGCGGCTCAGCGCGCGGCTGGCGGCTCAGTGCACGGCCGGATGCGACGGCAACCAGGCCAGGTTCGGCGGGCCAGGGATCAGATGAGCAGGAACAGCCGGCGCGCCTTGAGCGTCCAGATCCGGTAGTCGTACCAGCCCGCGAGGCCGGAGATCACGGCGCCGAGCAGGAACTCGCCGATGGCGGGTTGCACCAGGTTGTAGATGGCACCGGCGCCGAACGCAACCGAGATCACTCCCCAGACGATCCCGCAGACCACCCGGAACGGCGTCATCCGCGGCGTCGTGAGCTGCCGCACCGCGTCCCGCCTGCCGCGCAGATAGGCGAGCTGCTCGGGCGTCATGCCAGCCTGATCCTGATAACCGCCAGGCGGCAGCCCGGCATCCTGGCCAGGTTCCGGCGCAGGCCCGTTCCACCCGCTCTCGCTCATACGCTGATGTCCCTCCCCGGCGGCATTGGACGAAATATATGGACCGCGAACACAGGCGCGCAAGGTCTGCCGGCCTTCCATAACGGGAACGACGGCGCCGTAGCGGCTGGCCGCCGGCTGACATCCTGAGCAGACACGGGGCGGCCTTCGGGGTGATTCTCAGGGTTCAACCGGGGGCTTCCCCGATGGGCCGGAGCTGACGGCACCAGCAGAATCGGGACATGCACACGGTGCGGCACGAAGACGACGCCGACAGCCGCCTCGACGCGGCTGTCAGGCTGGCCGAGGACGGCATTCCCGCGGCTGCCGAGGCACTCGGCAGCATCGCCAGCGACCCGCGCGTCGATCCTGACATCAGGTTCGAGGCGGCGCAGCGGCTGACCGAGTTCGATCCGAGCCGGTCGGTGCCTGCGCTGCGCAGCATCGCCAGCGACGAGGCAATCGACCCTGACATCCGGCTCGAGGCCGCGCACCGGCTCACGGAGGTCGATCCGCCGCAGGCCGCGGTTGCCCTGCTCGCGATCATCGGGGACGCGACCGTCGGCCCGGATGTCCGCGACGAAGCCGTGCACCTGCTGACCGAGGTCGAGTAGCTGGTCAGAGTGTTGGCCAGGGTCAGGCCGGGCCGACTCCCCTGCTGCGGAGCAGCAGCTCGCGGTCTGCGGCGTAGCCGACCAGCCAGCGGGCGGCGAGCCGGTAGATGCGGATGTCGTCGCCCCAGGCCAGCGGCGAGCTTCCGTAGTGCGCGGTCCAGTGCGCGAGGGTCTCATCCCACAGCGGGTCGGCCTGGCTCAGCTGCTGCGCGTTCCCGTGCGCGAACACCCCGAGATCCTCGTGGTCGATGTGCGCGACGCTGACCGCGGTGCGCTGTGCCAGGTGGCGCGCCTTGGCGGCGCTGCCGCTGGTGCTCCAGGTCCAGGTCCCGTGGATAAAGTGACCGTCCACCGCGCTGACCCGCGGTTCGCAGCGTGCGGTCACCGTGCCGAGCGCGAGCACCTTCATGCCGGTCAGCAGGCCGGCCAGCTCGGCAGCCGACAAGGTGCGGGTGTCGTTGATGATCCCGCGCAAGTGCTCGGTCGCCCTGCCGTGCGAGTCGTCAAGGAGGCGCTGCAGCGCGGCCAGCTCAGCGGCGGTCTCGTACATGTCAGGCGCCTTCTTCCGTCGGCTCGTCGCGGCTTCCTGCCCTACCGTAGGGAGGCCGACGGGCACGGCCAATGCCGCGAGCTGCCAAGCTGTGTCGCCGGACGGACATTCGGCGGCCTGCTGACAAGGTCGGGCTCGAGGCCACCGGCGACGGGGTCAGGCAGATCCGGGTCGGCGCAACCCAGAGAAGCTCGGTAGCTGGGCCGTGCGCTGACCCAGCCCGGCATCCTGGCTAGGAGCCGCCGAGCAGGTCGGTGCCCGCTTCGTCGGGTTCCGCGCCGCCCATCAGGTCGGTGCCCTCCTCGTCCGGCTCTGCGCCGCCCAACACGTCAGTGTCCGCTGCATCGGCGCCGCCGAGCAGGTCGGTGCCTTCCTCGTCGGGTTCTGCGCCGCCCAACAGGTCAGTGCCTTCCTCGTCGGGCTCAGGGCCGCCCATCAGGTCGGGGTTTCCAGTCATCTGAGTCTCCTCCCGGCCGTGCACCGCTGCTACCCGAAAGTCTATGGGGGCCAGCCCGCGCCGGGCAGGTTCTGCCGGGTGACCGCTGACCCAGATTCCGGGCGGCTGGATTAGCGTGTGCCGTGACCGCGATCGCGCCACAAGGAGCAACCGTGCTTGAGACCTTCGCCGGGCTGTCCACTCCCCTGGTCGCCGACGCCTGCATCCGCTGCGAGGTGCCGCTGCGGGCCGCCCCGGTCGGCCTCGCCGCGGTCCTGCCGGGAGCCAAGGTGGCTGGTCGCGCGCTGCCTGCCCGGCACTACGGCAGCGTGGACGTGTTCCTTGAGGCGTTCGGCCGCGCCGGGCGCGGCGACGTGCTGGTCGTCGACAACGGCGGCCGGACGGACGAGGCATGCGTCGGCGACCTGGTGGTGCTCGAAGCCGGGACGGCCGGCATCGCCGGCCTGGTGGTGTGGGGGCTGCACCGGGACTCAGCGGAGCTGGCCGAGATCGGCATGCCGGTGTTCAGCTACGGACGCTGCCCGGCCGGGCCGCTGCGGCTCGACGAGCAGGAGCCCGACGCGCTGGCCAGCGCCCGGTTCGGGCAGTGTGTGGTGACCGCCGCCGACATCGTGTTCGGCGACGACGACGGGGTGCTGTTCGTCGCCGCCGACGAGGCCGGCCGGGTGCTGGCGGTGGCCGGCGAGATCGCCAAGACCGAGCGCGAGCAGGCCCGCAGGATCGGGGCCGGCACGACGCTGCGCCGGCAGACGGCATTCGACGACTACCTGGCGCGGCGGGAGGCCCAGCCGTCGTACACCTTCAGGCAGCACCTGCGGCAGACCGGCGGAGCCATCGAGGAGTAGCCGCCGTGCCGGAGTACGACTACATCGTGGTGGGCGCGGGAACCGCTGGCTGCGTGCTGGCCGCCAGGCTGTCTCAGCACCCGGCCGCGCGGGTGCTGCTGCTCGAGGCAGGCGCCGCCGCGCGGACACGTGCCATGACCGTGCCGAACGCCTGGCCGGAGAACCTGGACTCGCCTGCCAACTGGGCAGACACGACGACGCCGCAGGCAGACGCCGGGCCGGTCAGCTACCCGCGCGGCCGCGCCCTTGGCGGCTCTGGCGCCATCAACGCCATGGCGCATGTGCGCGGGCACCGCACGGTATACGACGACTGGGCGGCAGCCGGGGCGGCTGGCTGGGCATTCGCCGACCTGCTGCCGTACTTCCGGCGCAGCGAGACCGCCGCCGGCCGTGACCCGCAGCTGCGCGGGTCCGCTGGCCCGATCCTGGTGGCACCGGCGGCCGACCGGCACCCGGTCGCGGAGGCGTTCGTGGCCGGCCTGCTCGCCGCGGGCGTACCCGGCACCGAAGATCTCAGCGGCGCACGGCAAGAGGGAGTGGCCTGGCCCGACCTGGCGATCGCCGACGGCGTGCGGGTCAGCCCGGCCGACGGCTACCTCAGGCCCGCGCTCGGCCGGCCGAACCTGACGGTGCTGACCGACTGCCTGGTGACCGGGCTTGGGTTCAGCAATGGCCGCTGCACCGGCGTCAGCTACCTGCAGCACGGGCACCCGGCAGCGGCGCAGACGTCCGGTGAGGTCGTGCTGGCGGCCGGCGCGATCGGCACTCCGCAGCTGCTGATGCTGTCCGGCATCGGCCCGGCGGGTCAGCTGCGCCAGGCCGGCATCGAGCCGCTGGCGGACCTGCCGGAGGTCGGCGAGAACCTGCAGGACCACCCGATTGCGATCACGTCGTACTCGCCGGCGGCGTCGTTGCCGGTGAGCAAGTACAACCATGGCGAGGCGTGCGCCGCCGTGCGCAGCCCGCTGGCCGGCGGCTACCCGGACCTGCACCTGCTGCCCATCTTGCTGCCGCTGGCTCCGGCCGGATCCGAGCCTGGGCCGGCCGGGGGCTACGCCCTGGTGGCGTCCGCGGTCGCGCCGGCCAGCCGCGGCGCGGTCCGGCTGGCCGGCCCTGATCCCAGGCGGCCGCCGCTGATCGACCCCGGCTTCCTGCGCGAACCGGAGGATCTTGACCGGCTGGCCGCGGGCCTGCTGATGATCAGGGAGGTCGCGGCCGGCCGCGGGTTCGGCCAGGTCCGCAAGGCCGAGGTCTACCCGGGTCCTGAGGTCCGCGGCACCGCGGCCATCCGGCGGTACATCCGCAGGAGCGTGAGCAGCTATTACCATCCGGCCGGCACCTGCCGGATGGGCGCAGACGGCACGGCCGTGGTGGACTGCTCGCTGCGCGTGCAGGGTGTGACCGGGCTGCGGATCGCCGATGCCTCGGTGCTGCCGACACTCCCGAACGCGCACCCGAATGCGACGGTGCTGGCGATCGCCGAGCGCGCGGCCGAGCTGATCGGCGGCCCGCCGGACTGACTGGTAACGACCAGCACGCAGGCCGCGAATGCATGCTGGGGCCATCTCGATGGGCAGAGGCCGCAACGACCTGGGGGGCCAGTTCATGCTGATCACGAAACGACTCGCAGTCCGGCACCGGCCGGCGGGCCAGCCGCGGCCGCGCGGCCGCGGTCTTGGCTATCTCGCGGCAATCACCGGGTGCGCGGCGGTGCTGCTTGGCATTCCGGCGCCGGCCGGCGCTGCCGTCCGCGCCGCGAAGCCCGCGACGTTCACGGTGACCAACCTGCGGAACAGCGGGGTGGGCTCGCTGCGATGGGCGATCAGGTCCGCCAACGCCTCGGCCCGCGGCAGGTCGGCGGCCATCAACTTCCGGGTGGCCGGCGTCATCACCCTGTCCACCGCGCTGCCGGCCATCACCGCGGACACCAGCCTGAACGCGCTCACCGCGCCCGGCCACACCAAGGGCGGGCCGCCGGTGGTCGAGATTGACTTCAACAAGCTCGCCGGCCTGGTGTTCGCGGCAGGCGCTGCCCGCTCCCGGCTGCTCGGACTCGCGGTCGGTAACGCCAGCGGCGCCGGAGTTACCCTCAACGCGAGCCGGGTGACGATCGACGACGACTACATCGGGCTGAGCCTGTCCGGCAGCGGGCTCGGCAATCGCGGGGCCGGCCTGTACGCCGCCGCGCGCTCCACCGGTGACCTGATCGGGCTCAATCCGTCAGGCGATCCTGGTGCGGTCGCGAACGTCATATCCGACAACCAGGGCAGCGGGATCGTGCTGTGGGGCTCCTCCCGCGACACCATCGCCGCGAACCGGATCGGCACGAACACCGCCGGCACCAAGGGACTTGGGAACGGCGGCGACGGGATCGAGCTCACCAGCGGCGCGGACCACAACGAGATCGGCGGGACCGACTACACCGACCCGAGCACCGGGAAGGCCAACAACCCGACAGGGACCAAGGGCACGGTGCCGCCGGTCTTCGTGGTGCCCGCGCTCGGCAACCTGATATCCGGCAACGGCGGCAACGGCGTGCTGATCGACGACGGCTCCCGCGGCAACGTGCTGAACGGCAACTTCATCGGCACGACCGCCTCGGGCGACGCCGGGCTCGGCAACCGGGACAACGGCGTGTGGATCGACCACGCCGGCCGCAACTCGCTGGTCGGGTGCACGGTGGTGCAGAACCCGTTCGTCTACTACAACGTGATCAGCGGCAACGGCCGCAACGGTCTGCTCATCACCAGCTCGGCCGACGTGACCGTGCAGGGCAACTTCTTCGGCATCGGCGCCAACAACACGACGCTGATCGGGAACCGGTTCAACGGGATCCACGTCGACGGGACCTCGGCCAACACCCAGGTCGGCGGTGTCATCCCGCTCGGCAACGTGTCGGCCGGCAATGGCAGGAACGGCATCGAGGTCACCGGCCGGGTACACGGGTTCGTCACGTTCAACACCTTCGGCGGCCTGCTGGCCTTCAAGGGCGCGGCGCCCAACGGCCGTGACGGGCTGCTGATCACCGCGACCGGAGGCGACAACCTGGCCAGGACCAACGTGTTCTCAGGGAACGCGCGCAACGGCATCGAGCTTGGCGGCAACGCCAGGGGCGTCACCGTCGAGCCGGACATCGTCGGGCTGACCACCAACGGCAAGTCGCCGCTGCCCAACCGCGGCAACGGGCTGCTGATCGACGGGTCGGCGCACGGCAACACGATCGGCGGCTCGTTGCGCTCGGTGATCCCGCAGAACACGTTCTCAGGAAACGACGGCTACGGCATCGTGATCACCGGCAGGGCGCACGGCAACGTGGTGTTCAGCAGCTACGTCGGTACCCAGATCACCGGGCTGAGCGCCCTTGCCAACAAGCACGGCGGCGTGCTCATCTCCGGGCAGGCGTCCGGCAACACGATCGGCCGCAGCAGGCCGCTGCCGGCGAACCTGATCAGCGGCAACACCGGAACCGGCGTCGGCCTGGGCACCGGTACCAGGCGCAACCTGATCATCGGCAACTACGTCGGCCTCAATCGCTTCGGCCGGTGCCTGCCGAACAGCGGGCACGCGATCGTCAACCGGGGCAGGCACAACGTGGTCAGGGCCAACCGAACCAGGTCACGCAGCTGCGGGTGACCGCCGCGGCGTTACCAAGGAGCCGGGCCCTTGACCGGGCCCGGCTCCTTGGCTGGCGCCGGCCGGCTGATGCCCGGCCGACGGTCGGCGCTCAGCCAGCCGCATGCCGCCGCCGACGCACCCGGACAACTTCCAGGTAGGTGATCGCAGGCACCACGGCCAGCCACGCCAGCACCACCACGACCGTCAAGGCTGCGCGGTCGTGTCCGCCGAGCACATAGCCGAGCAGCAGCAGCGTGCCGGCGATGTCGACCGCGCCGACCCAGGCGAGCCGCGGGTCCCAGGTGCGCCACCCGGCCAGCCACCGTCCCGTCCGGCCATTGTGCCAGCGCCGATCAGCGCCGCCAGGGCCGCTGGCCGGGCGTGTGCTTCCTGGTGGGCGCAACTGGGATCGAACCAGTGACCCCTCGCTTGTAAGGCGAGTGCTCTGCCGCTGAGCTATGCGCCCCTGCCCGGCCTGACCGGCCGCGCCCAGGGTACCGCTGCCGGGTCAGGACATCGCGAACGGCGGCGGCTGCGACCTCGCCGGGCCGAGCACCCTGGCCAGCGCCTCCTCCACCTCGGCGGCGAGCCCGGCGGACGCATCGGCGGCGTCTTCGACCGTGACCGGGCCGGTGCCGCCCTCGGACGAGGCGAGCGCAGCCTCGCGAACGCCGGCCGCCGGGACAGGCTGGCCCACCGAGCCGCACTCGCGGCACTCCACCTCACCGAGCCGCCGCACCAGGCGGGCGCTGCCGCACACCGTGCACCGGTCAAGGTCCGCGGTCCAGTCGAAGCTGGCCTGGCAGCCAGGGCAGATCAGCACCTGGCGGTCGCCCCGGACGCCACGCGCCCACGGGCTCTCCCCCCGGTCCGGATCAACCTGCCTGGTACCGCAGCGATAGCAGGGCATCCAGCATGTCCCGATTCTGCCGCTGGCCAGCTCGCCCTGCCGGGCTAGTCGAGCTCGGCAAGTGCCTTCTGGTAGTCGGCGATGTCACGCGCCTGCGGGATCGGGTTGACCACCTTCCACCGCACGACGCCGGTCTTGTCAATGACGAAGGTGCCGCGCTTGGCGACACCTACGTTCTCGTCGAACACACCGTAGGACCTGGCCACTGCCCCGTGCGGCCAAAAGTCAGAGAGCAGTGAGAATCCGAAGTGGTCTCTATCGGCCCAGGTCCGCAGCGCGAAGGTGGAATCGACCGAGATCGTGAGCAGCTCGACATCGTCGCGCGTGATCTCCGGGAAGTCATCCCTGATCGCGCACAGCTCGCTGGTGCAGACGCCGCTGAACGCCAGCGGGTAGAACACCAGCACGACGTTCTTGTGGCCGCGGAAGTCCGACAGCTTGACTTGGGTGCCGTGCTGGTCTTTGAGCTCGAAGTCAGGAGCCTGGTCGCCGGCTTCCACCGCCATAGCACTGGTTCCTCTCAGGTGCGGATTCGTGCCCGCCGGATGAGGCGGGGCCCCGGCCACGCGCCGCAGGAACCTGCGCGCTGCGCCTGGCCGCTCGACCAGATCAGTGTGCCAGGCCGGCGCCTGGGGTCAGCGGCGGGCCTTGGGTGACACCAGCCTGGTGGCCGACCAGTTGCGGCCGGCGCTCACCGTCGAGGTCTGGGACAGTCCCGCGGTCGGCGCGGACTCCCCTATCTCGCTTGGCTCGACGTGCCCTTCGCGGCCGGTCTTGGGCGTCAGCAGCAGGATGTAGCCGCCGTCGGCCAGCGGCGTCAGCGCGTCTACCAGAGCATCGACCAGGTCACCGTCGCCGTCCCGCCACCAGAGCAGGACCCCGTCCACGACGTCGTCGTAGTCCTCGTCGACGAGCTCAACATCTGGCAGCGACGCGACCGAATCACGCAGCTGCTCGTCGCAGTCGTCGTCATAGCCGATTTCCTGCACCACGTGGCCCGGCCTGATGCCGAGCCGTTCGGCCAGGTCACGCAGTTCCTGCGCCTGGCCCGCGGTCGCGCTCACTGACATCCTCCTGATCTCTCCGCCGGGCTTCCTGACTGACCTGAGGTACCCGGCCGTGGCCGGCCCGCGTCAGCCATGCAGCCTGCGAAATCTGCTGCTCTTGATCGGACAGTTCACACTGGGTCGGCGCGGTGCGCAAGTCACAATTAGCACAGGAGCGTAAACCGCCCTTCCCAAGTCATCGGCGCCGCCAGGCCGCCAGGTCGGCAGGCAGCAGGTTTCATCTGGTTTATCTTTTTCGTCCCGAGATCCTGCCGTCCTTCATGGCCAGCCCGCGGTGCCTGCGCCGCGCGACCGGCCGGCCTACACTGCATCCGGCCGCCGGGCTCAGCCCCTCATCTCCGGTATGCCCACCGGATGCCGGGGAACCATCACGCTTGGCGGGTTCCGCGGCCAGGCCGGCCCGGCGGGCGCCGCCGGTTACCGGCTAGTAGAGATGCGGAGTGTGCAGGTGCGTATCAGGATTGGAATGGCATAACACCAGCCAGACCGGCGCGCCAGCGATACCGGCGAGACGCGCACGACAAGCAGGACAACTTGACACAGGGGCCCAGGCACGGGCCGCAGGCCCCCGGAATGCGAGGAACCCCCGTGGCCTCCGGACGCCAGCGCTTCACCATCATCAGCGACGGGCTGCCCACCCAGCTTCCCGACATCGATCCCGACGAGACCAGGGAGTGGATCGAGTCGTTCGACGACGTCGTCAGGACCAGGGGCAGGGCGCGCGCCCGGTACGTCATGCTCAAGCTGCTCGAGCGGGCCAGGGAGCAGCAGGTGGGCGTGCCCGGCCTGCGCAGCACCGACTACATCAACACGATCCCGCCTGAGCGCGAGCCCTGGTTCCCAGGCGACGAGTACGTCGAGCGCAGGATCAGGGCCTATATCAGGTGGAATGCCGCGATCATGGTGTCCAGGGCCAACCGGCCCGGCATGGGCGTCGGCGGGCACATCGCCACCTACGCGTCGGCCGCCAGCCTGTACGAGGTCGGCTTCAATCACTTCTTCCGCGGCAAGGACCACGGCGAGTCCGGCGACCAGGTGTTCTTCCAGGGGCACGCGGCGCCCGGCATCTACGCCAGGGCCTTCCTCGAGGGCAGGCTGACCGAGCAGCAGCTGAACGGGTTCCGCCAGGAGCTCTCGCACCCGGGCGGCGGGCTGCCGTCCTACCCGCACCCGCGGCTGATGCCGGACTTCTGGGAGTTCCCCACCGTCTCCATGGGCCTCGGCGCGATCAACGCGGTGTACCAGGCCAGGTTCAACCGGTACCTGCTGGCCAGGCAGATCAAGGACACCAGCAGGTCGCACGTGTGGGCCTTCCTCGGCGACGGCGAGACCGACGAGCCAGAGGTCCTCGGCTCGATCGGGCTGGCCGCCAGGGAAGAGCTTGACAACCTGACCTTCGTGATCAACTGCAACCTGCAGCGGCTTGACGGCCCGGTCCGCGGCAACGGGAAGATCATCCAGGAGCTCGAGGCCCAGTTCCGCGGGGCCGGCTGGAACGTCATCAAGGTGATCTGGGGCAGGGACTGGGACCCGCTGCTGGCGAAGGACACCGACGGCGTGCTGGTGAACAAGATGAACACCACCCCGGACGGCCAGTTCCAGACCTACGCGGTCGAGTCGGGCGCCTACACCAGGGAGAGCTTCTTCGGCGGCGACCCGCGGCTGCGCGCGATGGTCGAGCACCTGTCCGACGACGAGATCCGCAACCTGGCCCGCGGCGGACACGACTACCGCAAGGTGTACGCCGCGTTCAAGGCCGCGACCGAGCACGTCGGCCAGCCCACGGTGATCCTGGCGCACACGATCAAGGGCTGGACGCTCGGCCCTGACTTCGAGGCGCGCAACGCGACGCACCAGATGAAGAAGCTCACCGTGGCCGAGCTCAAGGAGTTCAGGGACCGGCTCTACCTGGAGATCCCCGACTCCGCGCTGGAGGCCGAGCTGCCGCCGTATTACCACCCTGGCGAGCAGTCCGACGAGATCCAGTACATGAAGGAGCGCAGGGCCGCGCTCGGCGGCTACCTGCCCAAGCGGGTGGTGCGGGCCAGGCCGCTGACGCTGCCGGAGGACAAGGTCTACGACGAGCTGCGCCGCGGCTCCGGCCGCCAGAACGTGGCCACCACGATGGCGTTCGTGCGGCTGCTCAAGGACCTGATGAAAGATCCCGAGATCGGCGAGCGGTTCGTGCCGGTGATCCCGGACGAGGCCAGGACGTTCGGCATGGACTCGCTGTTCCCGACCGCGAAGATCTACGACCCGCACGGCCAGACCTACGAGGCGGTGGACCGCAACCTGCTGCTCTCTTACAAGGAGTCGGCAAGCGGGCAGATCCTGCACGAGGGCATCAGCGAGGCCGGCGCGATGGGTTCCACCATCGCCGCCGGCACCGCGTACGCCACCCACGGCACGCACATGATCCCCGTCTACATCTTCTACTCGATGTTCGGGTTCCAGCGAACCGGCGACCAGATCTGGGCGTTCGGCGACCAGCTCGGCCGCGGCTTCCTGCTCGGCGCGACGGCCGGCCGGACC